>NZ_WBSL01000013.1 GCF_009377345.1 Deinococcus terrestris
GGGCCAGCAGCAGAATCCGGGCGCGGGTCATGACCCGCGCCTTGCCACTGCCCTTCATGGTCATGCCGTGCAGAGTCTGTTCTTGCTCAGCACTCAAAGTCACTGGATAGCGAAGAGGACGGCTCATGCCCTACTATGACAAATTCAAAAACGCTGTACTAGGTATGGCCCCAACATCAAGAGGTGAAGGATGCGTACATTCCTGCTGCTTTCGGCCCTGCTGCTGGCCGTTCCCGCCGCCGCACAGACGACCGGAGAACGTTTGCTGTCCGGCACCACGCTCGGCCTGCCCTGGGGCTTTTACCAGGGGGGTCTGACCAACCTGGGCGACGGGGAAGCCCGCCTGAGGATGAGTGCGCCGCAGGGTGCCCGCGTCCTGGGCACCCGTTACGACGCAGGCGGCCGCGCGGCGCTGCTGACCTACCGTGGAGACCGGGACGCCCGCGCGGCGCTGGCCTTCGCAGTCGAGCAGCTTCAGCGTCAGGGCTTCAACCTGACCTACCGCGCCTATCCCTCGCCGGGCCAGGCCCGCGCGCTGCTGCGGCGGGTGGACCGCCTCCTGGAGGTGCAAATCATCCGTGGAGCCGAGGGTGTGACTCAGGCTCTTTACCGCTTCCGGGACGGTGAACAGCCCGAGCGGCTGCTGACGGATCAGGTGCCCGACGACCTGCGGGTCTACGCCGCGCCCATCGACCTTAAGACGGTGCAGGCCGAGCCAGGCCGGGTGTATCTCACGCTGCCGGATGAACAGCTGATCGACTTCACGGCCTACCGCGACGGGGCCGTGATCCTCGCGTTTTACGGAGGCTACACCCTTCAGCAGCTGCTCGACTTCTACCTGCCCCTCTTTATCCAGCAGGGCTTCGTGGAGATCGGCGACGTGGCCACCGACGAGGCGGAGCGGACCCTGCGCTTCGGGCGGGGCAGCGAGCGGCTCACCCTGCGGCTGGAGGCCTCGCCCAGCGTGGAGCAGACCCGCGTGACCCTCTGGTACCGACGGTGAGGCAGACCCGCGTGACCCTCTGGTACCGACGGTGAGATCGTGGACAGCCTTTCCGTAGGGGAGT
The DNA here is from genome assembly GCF_009377345.1 of Deinococcus terrestris. NCBI lineage: Bacteria > Thermotogati > Deinococcota > Deinococci > Deinococcales > Deinococcaceae > Deinococcus > Deinococcus terrestris. Next base: position 1,068 of record NZ_WBSL01000013.1, read on the forward strand.
TAGCGGCCAGCCTCTAACTCCCGAATTAGGGCTTTCATCTCGTCGATCTCCCGAACTTGCGCTTCGATGATGCTGTCGGCCAAGCGACGCACCCGGGGATCCGAGAGACGGGCACGTTCGCTGGTCAGGATGGCAATGGAGTGGTGAGGAATCATGGCCTTCATCCACGCCACGTCCCCGATGGTCGCCTGGCTCCGGACCAGCCACAGCGACAGGGCGAACACGGCGGCGCTGCCCACGACAATGGCGGTATTGGTCCGCCGGTGGGGGTACATCTTCGGCATGAAGCCCAACATCACGGTGGCCATGACGGCTCCCATGATCAGGGCCATGAACACGCGGGTTTCGCTGAAGAACACGTCCCCCCAGCGATAGGTGTTGAGGTACATCAGGCCGTACATCAGCACGGTCGAGGTGGCGATCATCGCGGCGAAACGGAGGTAAGGATTCATGGCACGCAGCCTCTCAGCAGGCGAGTCGCCCGAACCATCAGTGAGGCGGACGACAGGGCCACCCTAGGCCGAAAGGGTCGACAGCAGGTTCTGACAGGCCTGTTCGCAGCGGCGGCAGCTCTCGCCGCATACGCCGCAGTGCTCATGGTGCCCGGCGTGCTTCCGGCACTCGGTCCCGCAGGCCTGGCAGGCGGTCAGACAGGCCCGGAGCTGGTCACGCACCACCTCGGCCTGTGGCTCGGTCTGCCGTGCGAGGACCCGTCCGGTCGCGTTGCAGATGTCGGCACAATCGAGGTTCAGGCGGATGCAGTGAATTACCATCTGGACATCCGGTTCGGCGAGGCAGGCGTCCGCACAGGCCGTACAGACCTGGGCGCACTCGAAGCAGGCCTCGATGCACGCCAGGAGGGCCTGCTGGTTTTGAACCTGAGCGCCACGCGGGTGGGTCTGGAGCATCCGGGTCATGGCGGACGTGTCAGGAATGGTCATGGGTGTCTCCTCAGAACAGAGGCGAGAGGTGAAGCACGGCGAAATCCCGACGGAACCGTCAATCTACCTTACCTCAGTGGGAGCGGGGTGGGCGAGAGGGCCAGCGGGAGAGCCTCTACGTTCACGCCCTCAACCCGCACGGCGCGGAAAGGTTGCGAGGCGCTCCTGCTCCGTGCCCTGGACCACAGAGACGCTGCCTCCCGACTCCAGGACGGCGAGACGGACCTGCGCCACCTCGGTCACGCCCTGGCTGCGGAGCTGCTGCTCCAGCGACTGTTTGGAGACCCGCACCCGGCGCATGGCTTCCTCGCGGTACTGGCCGTACTCGATCAGGACCACCGGCGGGTTGTCGACCAGGTCGTGAAAGCGCCTAGAGCGGGCGCTGAGCAGGGACGTGGCCCACTGCAACACGGCTAGGCACAGCAGGGCGAGGGCGCCCTCGACGAGGTTGCGTCCCATGATGGCGCTGGCGACGAGCGACCCCGCCGCGACATTGATCAGGAAGTCGAAGGAGGTGAACGACGCGAAGGTGCGGGCGCCGAAGGTGCGGGCGACGAATACCACCAGCAGGTACAGCAGGAGCACGGAGAAAATCACGCGCAGGAAAAACTCCGTCTCCCAGCCTCCCTGCGGCGTTAGGATGTTTCGCAGCACAGGCAGCAGCTCGTCCATGGGGCACCCTACCCCACGACCCGCCGGAAGCCGTTGACCCCGTACAGTGTGGAACGTTGAGAAGAGGTCAGGAGACATCCGCAGTGAGCGAACACACACACAACCACGGGACGAACGCCAGCGCCCGGCAGCTTACCCTCGCCCTGGCCCTGACCGGCACCTTCCTGGTGGTGGAAGTCGTGTACGCCTTTCTCTCCGGAAGCCTGGCCCTCCTCTCCGACGCGGGGCACATGCTCACCGACGTCATGGCGCTCGCTCTGTCTCTGTTCGCCGTCCGCATCGGGCAGCGTCCCGCCGACCGGAGGCGTACCTTCGGCTACCGCCGGGCGGAGATCCTGGCGGCCGCCCTGAATGCTGGGGCGCTCTTTGCCGTTGGCATGTACATCCTCTTCGAGGCCTACCAGCGTCTACGCGAGCCTGTAGAGGTGCAGACCACCCCCATGGTCGTCGTCGCGGTGCTGGGGCTTGTGGTGAACGTCATCAGCGCCCGTCTCCTGGTCGGCGGCGCGGAGGGCAGCCTGAACGTGAAATCGGCGTACCTGGAGGTGCTGGGTGACCTGCTGGGCTCGGTGGCCGTGATCGTCGGGGCGCTGTTGATCCGCTTCACCGGACTGACCTGGATCGACCCGGTTTTGGGCGCGGGAATCGGCCTGTGGGTCCTGCCCCGCACCTGGACCCTGCTGCGCTCCAGCGTCAACGTGCTGCTAGAAGGGGCGCCCGAGGGCCTGGACCTCGGTCTGTTGCGAACCGATCTGGCTGCACTGCCCGGTGTGGTGGAGGTGCATGACCTGCACGTCTGGAGCGTGACCAGCGGCGAGCACAACCTGACCGCGCACCTGGTGGTGCCCACGCCGGTCACCGACCTGCTCGCCCAGGTGCACGGGGTCGCCGAGCGGTACGGTATCGAGCACAGCACGGTGCAGATTGAGCCCGAGGGGACCCACGCTGGGCACGGGGAGCACCTGCACCCCTGAGGACCCGCACCGTTCAGGGAGCTTCACTGGGGAGTCCCAAACGCCTCCACGAGCCGGGTGACGCGTTCAGTCAACTCCAGAACGCGGGTCCGTTGGTCAGGCAGATTCACGGCGACGTTGAGGTTCAGGTCTGAGTGGGCAGGGCGCAAGCTGGCCAATCCCTTGCCGGACAGGCTGGATGCCTAAGTTGGGCTGGTAGGGGTGACGCTTTCGACGATCTCGCCAGCGCCCAGGGCAGTGAGGAGGAGCGCATAAAGGCGTCCTGCCGGGTGTGGGACGAAATTGACCACGGATTCAGGACTGGCTGTGGGCTCAGGCATAAGGATCGCGGTGTTCGGAGACGTTCACGTTTCGCGCTGGAAGCCGCCGTACAAGACGTGGAGCGGTGACAGCCGGACCCGGCCACGGTGGGTCAACGCTGGCGTCGCCACTTCCTGACCTCGGCGTCCGTCGTCTGATCACTGACCTCGGCGTACCGCAGCGTCGTCTGAATGTGCTGATGCCCCAGACGTTTCCGGATGGTTGCCAGGCTGACCCCGCCATTCACCAGCTCCGTCGCGTGGCTGTGGCGGAGCTGATGCAGGGTGCAGGTCACGCTTGCGCGTTCAGCGTATCCCTGCCAGCGTTCCTGCACGCTCTGATACCGCAGCGGTCCCCCTCGCCCGTTCTTCCTGGCCTGGAACAGTGGCCCACGCGTGTATCCCAGGGTCCGCAGGTAACGCCGCAGCAGATTCACCAGTCGGGGATCGTCGAGCAGTACCGTTCGCTTCCGGCTGCCCTTGCCCAGCACGGTCAGGTGTTCATCACCCCGCGTGAGATCCAGGTCTTCTACGTGTGCACCCAACGCTTCACCGATTCGCAGTCCCGTCTCGAAAACCAGGCGGAACAGCAGAGCATCCCGCGCCTGTTCGGCTGGAATCTCAGCGAAGATGCGCTCGATCTCCTCGCGGCGAAGTCCTCTTGGATGGGGAGGCGGCAGGCTGGGACGCTCCAGGTGCAGGGTAGGGTCACGTTCCAGCAACTCGCGTTGCAAGGCCCAGCGGCAGAACCGTTCCAGCGCGGTCTGCTTGCGGTTGCGGGTGGAGGCCGCCCACTGCTGGTGAGCGGCAAAATAGGCATCCAGACCTTCTCCATTCAGAGTGTGCCCCGTTTCGTCCAGCCACGTGGTCAAGTGCCGGAGGTCCGCGCGGTAAGCGCGGACCGTCTGCGGGCTGCGCTTTAACTCCGCGAGAAAGCGTTCAGCCTGGGTCTGGAGGGTCATCGCATCCATGTTCAGTTCCTCTTCCTGCGATAAGTGTAAAACAAGGGGTATGAGCCAGGGGCGTTGGGAAAGCTGTTCATCGGAGATCACGAGGGGGAATCCAGTGATAAGGGGACTTCCAGCAGGATTCCCAGTGCCTACCCGATGACCCTGCCCGACTCCAGTCTGCCCCCGCTCTCCGGTTACGGCCGCTACCCTGCCACCCTCACCGCCGATCAGCTCCACCACTACTTCCGCTTCGACGACCAGGACCGGCAGGCGCTAACCCAGAAAAAGGGCAAGCACAACCGGCTGGGCTACGCCCTGCAACTCGCCACCGTCCGTTTTCTGGGGACTTTCCTGAGCGATCCCCTGGACGTGCCTGCCCCCGTCCTGAAGTACGTCGCCCAGCAGCTTGAGCTGCCCGAAAACCCCACCAAGCTGGAACGCTACCGCCGGGGCGAGACCCGCTGGGATCATCGCCGGGATATTCAGGTCCGCTACGGGTACAGGGAATTTTCCGAGGTGTCGGCCTTTCTCGGCCTGGCCCGCTTCCTGTATGCCCGCGCCCATCTGCTGGCCGAGCCGCCCAGCCGCTTGCTGGACCTGAGTACGGCCCGGTTGGTGGAACGGCGGGTGCTGCTCCCCGGCGTGACCACCCTGACCCGGTTGATCGCCCGGGTTCAAGACCGGGTGGACGAACAGTTGTGGCAGAACCTCGCGGCGCTGCCGAACGCGGCCCAGCGGGCCGCGCTCGAAGCGTTGCTGGAGGTGCCCGCCCGGTCCTCGGTGTCCCGGCTCGACCAGCTCCGGAAGGCCCCGATCTCCGTCTCCGCCCCCGGCCTGGTCGGCGCGCTCAAGCGGGTGGAAGCGGTACGGCGGGTGGGGATCACGGCGCTCGACCTCAGTGGGTTTCCCGAACAACGGCTGACCACCCTGTTCCGCGTCGGCCTGGGGGTCAAAGCCCAGGCCCTGCGGCGTATGCCCCCCCAGCGGCAGATCGCTACCCTCGTGGTCACCGTCCGACGGCTGGAGGCTCAAGCGCTGGACGACGCGCTCACCGTGTTCGAGGGCCTGTTGACCGACCTGCTGGGCCGCATCGAGCGCAAAGAAGACCTCGCGCGCCACGGACAGCTCCCCTCCCTGGAAGAGGCGGCCCGCCGCAGCAACCAGCTCACCCTGGCCTTTCTGGAGAGCCTGGGGCAGCCACCCCAGGACTTCCCCACCTTTGCCGCCCGGGTGCTGGCCCTGGTGCCACAAGAGCAGTTGCAGGCCGCCGCCGAGACGGTGCAGGCGCTGACCCGGCCCAGGAGTGAAACCCGGCTGGAGGGGCTGCTCAGCCGCTACAGCTACATCCAGCAGTTCCTGCCAACCCTGCTGAGGACCGTGGGGTTCGAGGCCGGGAGTTCCGGCCAGTCGGCGCTGGCCGCCCTCCAGGCCCTGCGGAGTCTGGAGCGTAAGGCACAGGTCAACGCCGCCGAGGTGCCGCTGGCCCTCGTCAAGGGGGACTGGGAAAAGCTCATTCCGAAGCAGGGCCTTCTCAATCGTCCGGCCTATACCCTGTGCGTCCTCGAACAGCTGCAAGCGGCGCTGAAGCGCCGCGACCTGTATGTGCCTGCCAGCCTCAGGTTCAACGATCCCCGCCTGCGCCTGCTGTCCGGCAGGGCCTGGACCGCCCTGAAGGCGGAGGTCTGCCGCAGCCTGGACCTCGATCCTGATCCCCAGGTGGTGCTGGCGCGGCTGAGCGCCCAGCTCGACGAGAGTTATCGGCTGGTGGAGGCCCGGTTGCCGGAAAACACGGCGGTCTCTCTGGAAGAGCAGGAGGGCAAAAGGGTGCTGGTCTTGCAGGAGGACGAGGCCCTGCCGGAACCGCCCAGTCTGGTCCGGCTGCGCGCTGCGGTCGCGGAGCGGATGCCGCGCCTCGATCTGCCCGATCTGCTGCTGGAGGTTCACGGCTGGACGGGATTTGCCGACGCCTTCACCCATCTGAGTGAGGCGCGGACCAGGGTGGAGCATCTGGCGGTGAGCGTCTGCGCGGTGCTGCTGTCCGAGGCCTGCAACGTGGGCCTGGAGGCGGTGATCCAACCCGAAACCGAGGCGTTGCGGCGGGGACGGCTGTCCTGGGTCGATCAGCATTATCTGCGGGCCGAGACCCTCGCCCGCGCGAATGCCCGCTTGGTGGACTTCCAGGCCACCATTCCCACTGTGTCGGCGTGGGGCGACGGCCAGGTGGCCTCAGTGGACGGCCTGCGCTTCCGGGTGCCGGTCAAGACCATCTACGCGGGGCAGAACCCCAAATACTTTGGGGTTCGCAGCGGCGTCACCTACCTCAACTTCATGTCCGATCAGTTCAGCGGGTTTCACGGCATCGTGGTGCCCGGCACCCTGCGGGACTCCCTGTTCGCGCTGGACGGCATAATCGAGCAGAACACCGCGTTGCAACCCAGGCAACTGATTTCGGATACGGCGGCCTCGTCGTACATGGTCTTCGGCCTGTTCCGCCTGCTGGGCTACCAGTTCAGTCCTGAACTGGCCGATCTGCGCGAGCGCAAGTACGGACGGATGAACCCGGAGGCCGACTACGGCCAGCTCAACGCGCTGGCCACCTCACCGATCAATACCCGGCTCATCGCGGCCCACTGGGACGACCTGCTGCGCGTCGCCGGGTCACTCCTGACCCGGACCGTGCGGGCCTCGGAGGTGCTCAGGGTGATCGGGGTCAATCCCAAAAGCTCCCTGGTGCGCGCCCTGGAACACTTCGGGCGCGTCGCCAGCACCCTCCACCTGTTGAGTTACCACGACGATCCGGTGTACCGGCGCTCCATCGGCACCCAGCGCAACCGCCAGGAGGCCCGACACCGCTTGGGTCGGGCCGTGTTTCAGGGCCGCCACGGCGAACTCCGGCAGCATTACGTCGCGGGCATGGAAGATCAACTGGGGTCGCTGGGCCTCGTGATGAACGCGGTCATTCTCTGGAATGCCCGCTATATCGACTTGATCCTCGATCACCTGCGCTCGGAGAGCTTCGAGGTGCGCGAAGAGGATGTACAGCGGCTGTCCCCGCTGAAGTTTGAGCACCTGCATCTCGGCGGGCGCTACCACTTTTCCCTCACGGCGCAGGTGCCCGTCGGCCAACTCAGGAAGCTACGCGATCCAGACGAGCTGGACGACTGAGGGGAGCAGGCAAAACCCGACTTTTCGTTCCATTGCTACCGTGATGCCAGGTCACGCGCGAATTCTTCTGATTGCAGTGAAGAGCGCTCTACGCTGTGGTTCCTATGGTCGTGTCCACCAGCTGAGCGCATTGCCGTCACGCACCAGCAGTTCCTTCCCTTCCGGCGTGAAGGCGGCGGTGGGGACTGGCACCGGCTGACCACAGCCGAGAAAGCGCGTCAGCCCCGAGGTGAGACCTGCCGGGAGCTTCACCTCCCGCCGCGTCTCCAGGTCCGCCAGCCGCAGGCCGTAGAAGGCCCCGCCGCATCCGTCCCCTGTCCCCTCGCCCAGCAGGACGAACCGGCGATCCGCCGCGTAGTCCAGCAGGCGCAGGCCCCGGTAGACATCCCGCAGGTCCCCCACCCGCAGGGTGAGTTCGGGACCCGTCTGCCCGGTACGGGGATCAAGCCGCTGGAGCGCCAAGTCCGACCGGTACGCCACCCCCCTGACCGGACGGGGCAGACCGCGCACCACCGCCCGGCCGTCTGGACTCGGCAGGAAGGTCACGCGCATGCCCGCACGCCACGCGTCCTGCCAGACCTGTTGGCCCCTCTGGTCGGTGGCGCCCAGTCGGGACTGGGAGACGCCGCTGGACAGGCGCCGGGTCTCGGCGCGCAGGAGCAGGCGGTCCACCGGCCAGGCGTCCAGCGCGTCCCGGCGCAGTTGGCCGGTGCCGGTGTCCCAGCTCAGCAGGCGCCACCCCTCGCTCCCCTCCTCGAAGCGGGCCACCAGGGTGCGGGCGTCCGCGAAGCGCACCTCGACCCGGTCAGCGGTAGGCGGCAACGTCAGGGTGTGGAGCGTGCGCCCCGAGTGGTCGAGTACCGCGACCTGGCCCCGGCGCACCGTGGCGATCTGCCGCTCGTCCCGGCTGACGGCGAGGGCCGCGACGCCCGCGAGGCCCTGGCCCCCCACGCGCTGCCAGCGCCCCCCCAGCGTGGCAATCCCCAGCTCCCCCTGACCGTTCCCGGTGTCGAGGGCGAGCAGCGCCCGGCTGCGGGACAGTGGGGCCGAAGCGGTCACCGCCGCGCCGAGTGAACGGAGGAAGACGCCGTCCGAAACCCGGCGGACCTCGGGCACACTCCCATCCCGCACCGTCAGAAAGACTTGCCCGTCCGGGGAGGGCACGGCGTCCCGCAGGTTTCCGGCTCCCAGCTCCCAGCGGGCACGCTGGCCGGTCAGGCCCCACAGGCTGACCCGGTGCCCCTCGGCGCTGGAGCCCGGGGTATGCACGGGGGTCGCGGTGAGAAGCTGCTCGGCATTCACCCAGCGGACCTGAGGCTCGTCGTTGCGCCCGATCCCGACGCCGGTCACCCGCCGGGACGTGACCCGGCCCTCCCGCGTGACCACGTCGAGGTACAGGACGGCATTCGGGTCATAGTCGCGCCTCTCCACACTGCGCAGGGCGGCGACCCGCGTACCGTCGGGCGAGGGTTCCATGTCCAGCACGCGTCCGGCAGGCAAGGTGAGGCGGAAGGTCGGTCGGCGTTCTTGCGCGTCCGACGAGTCATACAGGACCAGGCGAGCCCGCCCGTCCGTGGTGACGCTTTCCACCTGGGCGAGGCGAGTCCAGGTCCGGTCCCGGCCACCCGCCTGCGCTCCGCCGTACCCCAGGCTGCCGATCACCGAGCGGCCGTCGGCGGTGAGGGTAAAGGCCGTGGTGTAGGGCTGACCCCGCCGATAGCCGGAAACGCGGATATAGGGACCCCGGACGGCTCCCTGGGGCCGGAAGCTGTCCAACCGCAGCCTCGGTCCAAAGTTAGCTTTCGCGTCCGGCAGGCTGGCGGGCGGCGTGAGAACCCGGCGGGAGAGGGGCTGCCCGGTCTGCGCGTTCCAGCGGTAGAGGACCCGCGCCCCATCCAGGGTGTAGGCGGTGCCGTCCGGTCCCCAGGCCAGTCCGCCCGCGAAGCCCGCCGGGGAATTCAGCGTGTCGAAGGTGTCCGCCGCGTGACCCGGGATGAGGGCCGTGCCGACGGCTGCCCCCTGGAGGGCGGAGGCCGTGCCGGTCAGGGACGCGCAGGCGAGGGTAGCGGCCAGCAGCCAGGGGCGGGGCAGGGGCTTCATGTGACCTCACCCTATGAACCCCGGGCTGACGGGGCGTGAGAGCACACGGAACACGCTTGAGCGCCACGGGCCATCCCGATCCGCACTTCCGCAACGGCTCCGATGCACTTCGTAGTGGCCCTCCAAATCGTCATTCCCCCATCAGCCCGCGCACCTATGCTGCCCGCATGCGACGCGCCGCCCTGCTGCTGGCCCTGCTGACGGCCTCTTCCGTGTCGGCCCAGCCACGGCCCGGTCAGACCGCACTCCTGCCCTACGTCACGTTGCAGGCTCCCGGGTACGCCGTGCGCGCTGAAGTCCGCCCTGCCCTCGTCTATCCGGAAAGCGGGCCGAACGCCGGGCCGTACTGGTACCTCTCGCCGGCGCAGGTACGGGTGATTCTCGACCCGCCCGGTCCACGCTGGGCGTCGGCGTACCCGGCGGACATGCCGCCCTTTTTCGTCACCGTGACCCCGGTGCAGAACTGGTTGACCCTCGCCCGGGGAGAAGGCACCAAAAAGCTCATCGCCGAGCAGGTTGACCGGTTGCGGAGTCTGGGAAAGGCCACGGTCGACCTGCGAGTGATGCGGGACCGCTGGCCGGGCTTGCCCTACCTGCCCCTGATCAACGCGGCGCAGGCGGTCACCGGGGCTGCCCGGCAGATGAAGACGACGCACCTTCAGGGTGTGCGCTACCTGGCCATTTACGCGCAGGAGACGTCGGTGGAGTATCCCCGCCGGGCGGTGTTCTACACCTTCCAGGGCCTGACCCACGACGGCCAGCATGTCGTGTCGGTGAGGTTGCCCCATGCGCCGGCCAGCTTCCCGGTGGAGGTCAGCCGCCGCCCATTGGCCCCGCGGGCGTGGCTCCGGTACCGGGACCAGGCGCGCGCCCGACTGGACGCGGAGCATGCCAAGCTGGCGGCGCTCGACCAGCTGGTGCAGAGCATCCGAATCCGCTGAACCTGCCCCGCGGAGATGGGCGCCCGGGTGCTTACCGGTCCGGTGAGGGGGCGATCTCCCCGGGGAGGGACACCATCAGGAGGTCGTCGCGCTGGGAGAGCAGGGTGATCAGCCCACTGGGACGCAGCTCGGCGCGGATGATCTGGCCCAGCAGCCGGGTTTCCAGGACCCGGCCCCCGGCCCTCTCCACGGCCTGGGTGAGCTGCGCGTAGCCCGGGGCCCGCAGCTGGGTCACCGCCGCCGCCCAGGCGTCATAGTTTGCCTGCCGCCACGTGTCACTGCGGAAGACGGCCTCACTGCCGGGCCTCGGCGTGATGCGGGGGTCGGCGAAGACGTCGAGGAACGCTTCCCGCTCCCCGAAGCACTGCGCGAGTTCCACCTGGAAGGGGACGTCCGCGAGCTGACCGGCCTGATAGGCGGTCAGACGACTGGCCACCTGCTCGCTGATCTTGCGAATCTGGAAGGGCGTGCCCTGGAGACAGGCCGCGGGGCGGTCGATCACGGCCGATCCTGGAGGATCCGGCTGGACGGAGGGAAGGCCGAGGCCGCCGCAGCTGGGAAGCAGCAGGCACAGCGCGAATAAGAGGGTGTAGTGCATTGGATTCACCTCGCGGGAGAGACGTGGGGACTCGACCGTACTTCATTGACGCTTCCGGGTGTTGAAGACCTGTGGACGCCGGCGCTTACTTCACTTCGAGCCAGGCAGGCGGGGCGCTCAGCCACTCAATCCAGCCGTCTTTGCGCGTTACCCGCAGTCCGGCCCGCACTTGGTACCGCCCGGCGGGAGCGAGTTGCCCATCGGTCAGGCGGCCATTCCAGGAACTGAACAGGTTCAGATGCAGGGTGTCGTCGCGTGGGCAGGCGGCCTGATCGTCCGCCTCCCTGGGGAAAAAGCGGGTCTGACGGCGCCCGTCGACCACCTCTCCGGCCGTGTTCAGCACCACGACAATGAACTCGCAGCTCTGTGCCAATGGAAGGAGCCGGATCGCCGCCGGCACGTTCAGCCTGAAGTCGAAGGTGCTCTGTCGATCTTCACGCACACTGAGGTCCGACGCCTTCAGGGCCGCCTGCGCCGTCTGACCGGCGGGGGGGACCTGGTGCTGAGGCAGCCGGATGAAGCGGACCCGCGCGAGCGAAACTCCCTTCTCGCGGGCCTCCCGCTCGATGGCCCGCTGCGCCCGCAGGTCCGGCACCGCGAGTTCGAGCAGTTGCAACCCGCTCCGGATCAGGAAGCGCGGCGTGCGCTCCGGGGCTCCAAGGGAATTTCCGAACCAGAAGGCCTTCAAGGCTTGTTCGACGCCGCCGTCTGGGGCGGGCGGGAGGATGGTGAAGCTCACGTCGTCTGGACGCAGCACCTGAGTGCCCTGGCCAAAGGCGGCTTGTAGGGTGTATTGGCCGGGGGGCAGCCGCTTTCCAAAGGGGTCGCGCAGGTCCCAGTACTCGCCGGGGTTGGCCGGGTCCGGGCGGGTGAGATTGACCGATGCGCCCGGTTGGAGCCGCTTGATGACCCGCACATCCGCGCAACTGACGTTGCCCGGAACCGGGCGAACGACCTTTCCCGCCGCGTCTTTGACCTGCCATTTCAGTGAGCCGCACAGCCCCGCATCGAAGTCCAGCGGCGCTCCGCCCGTGAAGGTGAACCAGAAGTTGATCGGCAGGATGTCACCCTGCGCGACCTGGTTGGGAACCTGAAGGGCCGTGCGGTGGGGCACGCTCCAGGTGGTGCGGGCAGGAAGGGCCTCCGGCCTGGGCACTGAGAACACCACGATGTCCAGGGGAATGCCCTGCGCTTTCAGATGGGCCTGGGCGGGTTGGAGGTACTCGGGAAGGGTCAGAGCAACGATGACCTGGTTGTGCTGGTGGCTCACTCCAATGGAGGTCCAGCCGCGAATCCCACTCGCCGCGTCCTTGGCCTGCGCGAGTTGCAGGGCGCTGTACTGCACGACCTCGAAGCGGGGACGCTCGGTGTCGAGGCCCTGCGCCTTCAGATCGGCTCCGCGGTGTTCGAGCAGCACCTTCAGAACGGCCGCACGCGAGGCCGGGCGGTCGTCGGTGACCTGGATGATGAGTTGCGGGCCGTTGACGTACACCCCGGCGAAGGTGGGGGCCTTCAGCCCGATCTCGACGTCATAGGTGTCGGCGTAGGGCAGGGTGCCGAAAGCGGTGGTGACCTGCGGGGCGGCGGGCCGACCGGACTGCGCCAGGGCTGGGCCAGCCGTGCTCAGGCAGAGCGTCAGGGTCAGGGCGAGGGCACGCAGCGGCATGTCCCTACGGTAGGTGTTGAAGCTGACGGTGGTCTGGCATACCTCAACGCCCATTGGAGCCTTTCCTGGAACGTCCTGTGGTGGACACAGAGACCAGCCTCGCTCTGCCCTGGATGTGCTCACCCTCGCACAGGCCCAGGGGCCGTCTTGGGGACACCACCGTCCCAGTCAATTAACGGGGAAGAAGTGAGGCAACAGAGCATCTCAGGCCACCGTCAGCCGCAGGCGGTACAAGACCTTATGCCTGGGCTTTCTCAGATGTCCGTCCGGCGCTTCGCCTTAGTGGGCAGTCTGGCGCTGATCACCCTCCCCCAAGCCCAGGCGACGAACTGCGCCTTCGCCCCCTTTGGATACGTCGTGAAGTCGGCGGATCTGGTGGCGCAGGTCGAGGTCCGCCAACACCTGCCGGGCCAGGGCCGCGAGCCGCAGGAGATGGAAGTCCGGGTGCTGAAGACGTACGCGGGTCAACCCACCAGCCGCACCCTCCGCATCCTGGGGGCAGGCGGACTGAACCCCTACCCAGCGATCCGTAAATTTCCCGTCGGGACACGCTGGGTGATGGCCCTCGACAAGCGGACCTTCCAGGGGCAGCCGCTGACCGGGAACGTCTACGTCCCGCATGGGTGCGTGCAGCAGGGCCTGCTGGTGAGCGGTTCCATCGCCTACGGTGTCCTTGAGGGCGATCCCCGCTTCCCCTCGGTCGCTACCAGCATCTCGCTGGGGGACTTGCCTGCCTGGGTCAGGGCCCGGCGCGGCGGAACACCATAACGTTGGAATCGGTGCGCCGTGTCGCCTCTCTGTTGGCCCCATCACCCCGGGAGCCCGCTGCCCCGCGTCGGGACGCCGAGGACAGCAGAGCGGCCAAGACGAGCGAGTTGGACGTCAGGTCGGGTCAAACCTGTGCTTATGGACGTAGACACGCTGCCCAGGCCTGAAGGCCTTCTTCATAATTGAAGAGTTGGGGAGTGGACGAGCGACGTGGGCTCTTACGCTACGGTATGCGTTCCCTACTCCTGATCCTCCCAGTAGTGATCGTGGGCCAGGCAGATGGCGCGGGCACGGCCAACCTTCGCCCCGCGACGGCTCGCGGTGGGGAGGCCCTCTTCATGGAACCGCCCTTTCCCACCAACTTCGACGGACCGATCAGCACCATCGAGATTCACTACGACGTGAAACGTTCGGCGAGATCGCAGGAATCGCCGGTGCTGATCTTGAACTTCGTTTCCCCGTCAGGCGACCGCTCGGTCTCCAGAACAGCGCGGCTGGGTGTGGGGCGTACGGGCAGTTGGAAGGGCCGGCTCCCGACTGGGGGGAAGGTGTTCCTGAACATCGTGTACGACAGCTGTGTCAGCGGTAGTAGTGCCACTTTGGGACGCGAGGGCTTGCGCTTCAATCTGAAGTTCAACCACGGGCACAAGGTCGAGAGCTCGATGTTCAGTGGGAGCAGAACGACGGGGAAAGGCACCTGCGGGTAAAGGGCGGGGCACAGGGGCCCGAATGAGGTGGGGCGGGGAGGCCACTCGACTGTGGCCTGGCTGAAGCGGCCCGCGTCCGTTCCCTCTGGCCTCCCCTGTCCAAGGCCCTTCGGAATGCCCGCTGAGCCTTGACCTCCCCTGGGTGCTCAGCGCTTCAGTGTGCCCTGAAACGCGAAGTCGCGGTCCAGCTCCTGCACCTCCAGGCCCACGGACTGGGCCGGCGTCCCGGACCAGTGGTGCCCCCCGAGGCGCGCCACCACTTCCCCGTCTTCCCGGCGCAGTTCCCCCCGCCAGGTCACCGGCAGCGGCGGCGCACTCTGCGGCTTCAGCTCATACCTGTCTGAGTACGCCGTCGCCACGAAGTTGAGCCGCTCCCCGTCCAGCACCGCCGTTCCCACGCTGGTGTACGTCGTCTTCGACTGCCAGGTCGCCCGTGTCTCCAGCCGCAGGGCGTGCGTCCGAGTCGCCAGGGTCCAGGCCTGCGCGGAGACCCCCTCCAGCGCCACGAGGGGAGCGGTGCCGGGCATGGACCGGGTGACCAGGACCGTGCCCTCGGCCAGCAGGAACGGTGGGCGTGAAGTGCCCAGGGTGGCGGTGGTGCGGCGCGCCAGCACCTCCCCGTCACTCACCCGCACGGTGCCCAGTTCCCCCCGCTGCGGGTCGGCAAAGGTCAGGACGTCCCCGTCCACCCGCAGCACGGCGGGGCTGCACCCGCCCAGATTCACGACCTGGCGCAGGCGATCATCCTCGCCACGCAGTTCCACCGTCCCGTCCTCATAGGCCAGCGCTGCCCCACCGCCTTCCAAGCTGACCATGTCCGCGGGGTTGGTCAACTGTGAGGTGGAGATTTGGGAGCAGACGGAAGCATGCTGAGCCTGAGCATCAAAGGCGTTCCCGCTCTCGGCCGAGAGGGAGCGGAAGGTCCAGGGTTGGGCGCCAGAAGACCGGCTGATGACGCGCAGGAACCGGTCGCCGTAGGCCCACCCCACCGAGCGGGTCCGGGGATCCTGGGGCAACCGCAATTCCGCTTGCAGGGGCTCCGGCAGGGCCGCTGGCGCCAGGGTCCGGGTGTCGAGTGGCGTCACGGCGCCCCAGCCCGGCAACAGCCAACGGCCGTCCGCGCTGAAGTGGTAGGTCTCAGTGCCGGGCAGCAGGGTCTGCTTCTGCTCCGCCAGGGTGATGGGGTCGAGCTCGGCGAGCGCCATTCTGGCGCCTGAGTCTGGCACGTACCGCAGCACCAGCAGGCGGGCCGGGGCGCCGTCTTCCTCGGGCCGGAAGCGCACGGCGATGGCCCGCTCCACCGTCACCCGCCGAAGTTCCGTGCCAGTCGCGGCGTCCAGGGCCAGCAGGCCCAGGCTGGACTTCGGGGGAGTGGAAGAAGCGCCTGGGAAGGGGGCAAGCGGCGCAGCCTCGCGTTGCAGTAGGTACACCACGCCGTTCCCGAAGGTCGCGTCACTGACCTCGCTGGCCGACGTGAGCTCCCCCTGCCAGGTCCCGTGAAGCACCGCCGGGTCAGAGGGGACGTTGATGACGGGAGGTCCCCCCCGGCACCCGGTGATGAGCAGGGCGCAGGAGAGCAGCGGAAGGGCCAGACGGACCGGACGGAGCTTCACGTCTGGAGCATGGCACGGTCTGGAGAAACACACCTCCTCATTTGCCGTGATCCCGGGAGTCGGCTCCGTTTGTACTCCGCGTCAGCCCGAAGGGCGGCGAAGCCGGGTGCGGCCATCCACAATCACGCGCCGGTCCCCACAGTCCACGTAGGGCCGCCGGGGATCACCCACGGTAAGCGGAAGATTGCGCCACCTCCCCTGCCGCCATCTTCCATCCACGAACACTTCCACGGGCGCGAAGTCCTCCTGAACCGTACCCAGCAGCACCACCACCTGCTGGCCGTCCACCTCACGGGTCAAGAGCCGCCCTTCCGGGACAACGCTCGCCCGGGAGTGTCGAGGGTGTCGCGTCAGCAGGCGCTCGGCTTCACTCTTGGGCTGCTGCTCACCCAGGAACGCCTCCACGTCCTGCAAGCGGGCAGGACGAGCACCCGGGCCCCCGTCGCCTTCCGGCCAGAACCGCACGCCCCGCCCGGCCAGACGCTCCACTTTGGCCCACTGCTCGGTGTCCTGCTGCCGTGGGGCCCGGAAGTCCATGCCCATGTTCTCCATGGGCTGGCCGCACTGGGGGCAGACACCTGGGGCGCTGTACCGCTGCTTGTAGGCCTTCTTGCAGGCGAAGCAGGCCCAGTGGGCCAGGTACTGCGTGATGAACTCGTACTGACTGCGGGGACGGGGAATGCGGCGCGCTTTGCGCATGACCCATGATGTCACCTGCAGCTCACCTGCCAGTACCAGCAGCGTCTGTGAATCCCTCTCGAGGTCAGCGTGAAGCCAACGTTGGCCCGCTTGCCGACGATGAAAGCGCAGGGTCATCCTCTCCACGGGAGCGTCTGCACGTGCAGTGTTTATGACGCAAAGCGGGTGCCGACAGGAAAGTGCACCGTGCCGCTCGTGAGGATGCCAATAGCTTGTTGGACAGAGAGAGAGTGCAGTGATTCTCTTCGTGAACACCCTCACTCGGTACGCCATACGGCCATGGGAAGGGCAGAACCCGCTCGGACGGTGCGCCCGGCCTCAGTTCCCGCAAGCTCGTCAGAGGCTCCACAGGCCGCGTGTTAGCGTGCCGGAGTGCAACTCCTCCTGATTCGTCATGCCCAGTCCAGGAACAACCATCTGGCAGGAGCACCGAACTACCTCGAAGGCAGACTGGCGGATCCACCGCTCACGGACCTGGGGCACCAGCAGGCCTTACGGCTGGCGGATTGGGCGGTCGGGGATGACCTCTATCAGCGCGTCACCCACCTGCACACCAGCCTGACCACCCGCGCAGTCCAGACCGCCGCACCCCTGGCTCAGGCGCTCGGTGTGAAGGTTCACGGTCTGACCCAGGCCTATGAATGCGGCGGCCTGACCAGTGGCCCCGCTGGCGGCTTTACGCCGGTCACCGGCCGCAACCACGCCTCGCTGCTGGGCGACTGCCCCGTCCTCGAGTGGCCCGCGGACCTCCAGGGCCAGGCCTGGGACGGGGGCGCTGAGCCCTGGGAACAGGCGCGCTTCACCGCACGGGCGGCCAGCGTGACCGCCGGGCTGCGGGGGATCGCGCAGGAGGCAGACGTGATCGCGCTGATCACCCACCACGACTTCGTCCAGCACTTGATGGCCGACCTGCTCGGGCTCCCGACGCTGAACGGGGAGGCGTTGACGTTCCGGCTGAACAACACCGGTACAGTCCGGATTGAGATGCGCGCCAACCCTGCCGGAGCGGAATCCCGCGTACTGCACTGGATCAATCGCACCTGCCACCTGACCCCGGAGCTCATCACACTCTGACCTGGCAGCCACTCCGCATCCGATTCTCAGAAGTCGGCCTGCTCTAGGCCGCAGGAGGCAATACCTGCAACCGGCTGGGGATCTCCTCAATCCGGAAATCCTTCACCTGGTAGGCCCCCACCTCGGAGAAAGACGATCGCGAGCGGGTCAGGCCGAGCGCGCCGTGACGAAGATGGCCCACCGCCTGAAATCGAGGGTCACCTCAGGACACCAGCGCTCAAGCAGGGCGAGGTGCTCATCGGTTGTGACCGGGTACAGGCCGAAGAGGTACGGGAACACCGTCTCCCCGGGCTCGAACAGGTCACGCAGCTCCTCCGCGGCCGCCCGGGGCAGCTCCCACTCCATCACCAGCTGCTCGGTCCCCCGGTCATAGCACTCCAGCAGGAAGACGACCGCCATCTCACCACACCCCATCCAGTTGCCCGCCCAGCCTCACCGTGCGCCCCTGACCTTTCAGATCCTGCAGGTGCGCCGCTGTGTCCCCGGCCGTGAACAGCGTTTCGCCCCTCAGCACGACCGAGAAAGTGCCCCGCGCGAAGCGCGCGGCCACCCGGGATGACCCGTCCAGTCCACAGGCCACCGCGCTCCTGCCCTCCGCAGAGAGTCCCAGCAGTTCTTGCCCATGCGCCGCGAAGAAGGCGCCTCCCACCCGGTCCCCGCAGGGCAGCCGGCGACGTTCCACCACCTGAAAGTCGCCGTCCACCTCCAGCAGCCGAGTCTTCTTGCTCCCGTCATACCCCGCCAGCCGCAGGGGCGACCCGGGCAGCACGCTGGTCAGGGTCAGGCCCGGCACCTCCACCACCGCCCGGGGAGCGAGCGTCCGCTCGTCGACCACACGCAGCGCCGTGCGGTCCAGGTGCCCGGTGAGCTGCGCGTACCACCCGTCCCCGTGCAGGAAGCGCCCCTGGCCCCCTTTCACGGTGCTCCAGAGACCATCCGCGTACTGCCGGCGAATCACCGCCCCGCTCTCGTCGATGCGCACGAGTTCATTGGATGTGCCGCTGCCCACGATGATTCCCCGGCCGTCGCCCGTCACGCTCGCGCCTTGTGGGTAAAGACCCGGCAGGCGGATGACACGGGCCTCCCCGGTCTCGCGGTCGATGCAGCTCACCGACTCGGTAATGCCCTCCGGAAAGGAGCGCTTGAGGTGAGCGCCCTTGATGATCGCCGAGTTGGCTGACCACAGGCAGCGCCGGGTGAGCGCGAGGCTCTCCGCGAGCTGGAGGTGCGGGTGCTGCCACTCTCCAAGGACCTCCCCCTGCGGGCTCAGCAACAGGGCGCGCGAGGCGTTCCGCTCGGCCCGGCGTTCGCCGCGTCGGTCGAGGATCAGGGCAGCGGACGTGGAGCTGGCCCCGGCCGCGTCGCGGGCGAACGGTGGGGGCGGAGCGGGAGCCCAGGGAGCAGTCCAGCCCAGGATGGCCAGCAGCCAGGCCCCCAGGACCAGGACGGCGAGTAGGAGCAGCAGGGGCCGGAGGCGCACCCGAGCAGTATCGCCTGAGTCGGGCGGCTTCCACTCCGAGGATGCGGCGCGCTTCGCCGCTGGCCCCGCTAGGCTGAGACCCCACATGTCCGGCCGTCACGCTGTCCCCCACCCGCCCGCGCCGGCCGACCATGTCCCCCCAGCGCCCTGGCAGAGCCGCCCCACGCCCCCGCTGGCCACCGCGCTCATCGCCCTGGGCGCCCTGCTCGTGGCTTCTCCCCTGCTGACCGCGCTCCTGCCCGTCCCGCGCCTCCCCGGGTGGCCCAGCCTGCTGGGTCCCCCCCTGCTGCTGCTGGGCCAGCACCTGAACTGGCGGGCACGGGCCGGGGAGGGTCGGGAGGCCGACCCCCTGTGGCCCCTGCTGACCGGACAGGCGAGCCGCACCCTGCTGAGTTGGAGCGCGTGGATGGTCGGCGCCGCCTGGATCGCGGTGGGCCCCTGGTCCCTGGGCGAGGATGACGCCCATGAGCTGACGGGCTTTGGCGCGACCATGGGACTGACCCTGCTCCTGGCCCCCATCCCGGGCCTGACCGCCGCGCTGCGGCGCCACCGCCGCCGTCCCCTGCCCCGGCCTCTCCCGGTGGCCCTGCCTCCCCAGCGGCCAGCCGCCTTCCGCCAGGCCCGGGTGTCCCCGGAGGGCGGGTTGCAGCTGACCTGGCATGACCGGGGCGTGCGGACGGTGCAGGCCGCCGGTCTGATCATTCCGCTCGCGCAGCGTGGAGGCGACTGGGTTCAGCAACTGGAGCACGCCGCGCGCTGGCGCCAGACTGGCGGCAACAACTCCGTTACCATCCACCACCTGCCACTGTGGCGCCTGGACGACAGCGCGTGCCCCACCCTCCTGATCGAGCACACCCATGGGGAATGGACGGACGGCACCCAGCGCTTCACGCCGCTGCGCGACGCGCTGGTGCGCTGGGGCTACGCCCAGCCCACGGGGGATCACGGCCTGCCGGCGCTGCCCAGCGTCCACGGCCCGGCCCTGCAGGGCTTCGCCCTGACCCTGGCCGTGGTGGCCCTGTGGCTGCCGATGCTCCTGGGGGCGGTGGGATCGGCGCTGTTCCTGGCGCGGCTTCCCGACGTGCCCGCGGCGGTGACCCGCGAGCGCTGCGAACAGGCAGCCGCGGGACGGGCCCAGGCCGAGGGGCTGCGGGTTCATGAGGTGACGTTCACCGCCCAGGGGGCGGAGCGGTCCGGTCGGGGCCACCTGTACGTGAGCGGGTGGGTCCAGGGCGGGGAGGGCTGGTCGCGCCGGTTGATCTCCGCGCAGTGTCAAGTGCAGGAAGGAAGCGGCGCGGCGACCCTGCCCGTGTGGCTGGACGCGACGGATCGCTGGACACCCCAGGAACGGCGCTGAGGGGCAGAGCGAGGGTAAGTTCAGCCCGGGCTTTCACCGCCGCCCCTGACGCCATGTGCAACCTCACTCGGGAAGCCCTGCTCCCCCGCGAAGCCGCGCTCCCGCAGCAGGCGGTCGATGCGTTCACGGTGCTCCGCTTCCCAGTCGTCCAGGGACGTGGCCGCGTCCTTCCCGGCCTTGATGCTGGCCGCCGCCCACACCTCGGCCCGGCGCTCCCCCGGCACCACGACGATCCCCTCCTCGTCCGCCACGACCAAGTCCCCCGGAGACACGCGCACCCCACCGCACTGCACCGGGCCGTTCAGCACGTCGAGCGCCTGCTTCTGTCCCGGCATCGGGCTCAGGCCACGTGCGAACACCGGGAAGCCTAGGGCCCGCGTCTCCGCCAGATCCCAGATGACCCCGTCCACGACGAACGCCGCGATGCCGCGCCGCTGCGCGACCGCACAGACGTTGCCTCCCGCGACCGCGAACGCCGTGTCCCCCGCCTCCACCACGATCACCGACCCCGGCGGGGCGCGGTGGATGGCGGCGTGCAGCATCAGGTTGTCCCCCGGCGCGCAGCGCACCGGGTAGGCGGGGCCAGCTATGCGCGGGATTGGGGTCCACAGCGGGCGCAGACCGGCGTCCATCACGGCCTCGCGGGTCAGCACATCGGCCAGCGTACAGGGCGAGAGGGCCAGGAACGCAGCAGCGGTCGGAACGTGTGTCACAGGTCCTCCGGAAGGGCGAGCAGGACCTTGCCCTGACTCGCGCGAGACTCCATCAGGTCGTGCGCGGCCGCGGCGTCCGGCAGCGCGAAGCGGGCACCGATCTGCAACCGCACCGTGCCGCTCGCCAGCAGCTCCAGGCCCTGCCGGGCGAGCTCGCCCACGGCAGCCGGGCGCGTGCGGCGCAGGTGCCCGCTGCTGTAGCCCACCACGGCGCGGTTCGTGCGGTGCAGCAGGGGCGCGGCGACCCTGGCCGCGCCCCCACCCGACCCGCCAAAGGTCACCAGGCGTCCGAAGGGCGCCAGACAGGTCAGTCCGCGCCCCAGCGTCTCGCCTCCGACCGTGTCGAGGATGACGTCCACCCCCTGGTTGCCCGTGAGTTCCAAGGCGCGTGCGGCGAAGTCCTCGCGGGTATGGTCGATTGCCTCAGCGCCTAGGCGGGCGGTGAAGACGGCCGTGCTTCCCTCCACCGCGAACGGTCCAATCGGGTCCCCGGCCCCCACCTGCCAGAGGGGCTGTCCCGTATGGGGGTTCCAGGCCCGCACGTCGTTCGCGGTGGACCCCAGGATGACCCCACCTGCCCGCCTCAGGAAGCGCAGGGGCGTGCTGATGGGGGCAGGGCCGCCTCAGTTCAGGGCGCGGGCCGCCGGGGCACTCCAGACCCGCCTCCCGGTCCGGGTATCGAAGGCGTGGAGCCGCGTGAACCCGTCGTCAGCCACCACCAGGCCGCCTCCCACCGCCAGGCCCCCGAAGGACTTCAGGGGCGCGGCCCAGAGCTGGGTTCGCAGGGAGGGGTCATAGGCCCGGACCTGGCCGTCGGCCATCAGGTAGACCCGCGTGTCATCTGCGACGACGCGGGGCACGGCGGGTGAGGTGACGACCGGACGGACCCGCGTGGGCAGGACTGGATGGGGCCAGGAGCCCCCACCCGTACTCCCCCAGCCGCTCAGCAGCAGGGCGAGCAGGGCCAGTCGCAGGCATGCAGGAACCATGGGGAAGGTCACCTTACCTGAGGGTGGTGACGGGAGGCTGAAGCCGTATCTTCGGGTATGCGCCCCGCCCTGCTGCTGCTCGCCCTGACGGGCCAGGCCCTGGCCGGGGGCCATGAAGCCTCTCTCCCGCCTGTGCCCTCCCTGGTGTCCACTCCACAGGCACAAGCCGCCTACCGGGAGGTGCGGGCACTCCTGGCCCGCGGGCAACTGGGGGAGGCCCGCAGGCGTGCGGCACTGGCGGTGCAGGCGACGGCGGCCCGCCTCCCTCCCTGTGTTCACCCCGGCCCGGCGCAGGGCAGCACCTTCAGCGTGCTGTTCCGGCCCGGCGAGGCCCTGCGGCTGCTGACCAGCGTGGGGGGCGGACGGGTCAATCTCTACGAGTTGCGGCCGGAAGGCGTGCGCCGGGTCTGGCAGGCGCAGAGGAGTTTGCCAGCCGCGTCCGGCCCGGCGCTGGCCCGGGTGCTGGGCGTGCGGCCCGGAGCCCCCCAGTGCGGCACGCCACCCACCCTGAACGGCCCGCTGGAGGCCTACAGCTTCAGCCCCTTCGCGGGGGCGATGTTCGTGGACGTGGTGACCCCGGGCGGCAAGGGGCAGCGGGTACGTGCGGTGAATCTGGAGCGGCAGGAACCGGATGGCCGCGTCACTTTCCGCGGGCTACCCGACGCGCCGCCCCTGGACCCGCCTTGAAGGGAACGCCTCAAGTCCCGGGCGCCTCCGCTGTGGAGGGTGGGACCTGGATGTCCGAACAGGCGGGTCCCGTGTCCTGCGGAGGGGCGCCGGTCACCTCACCTCCCCGGCCGAATGTCCCAGACCTGTACGCCCTCCTGGTTCAGGGTCACCAGTACCCGGCCCCCTTCGCTGAACCCCAGCGGCTCGGCCCGAATGGGCAGGCGGCCCAGTGGCTGCCCGCTGCCGCCGTCATGCAGGCTGAGCCCCTGTTCACCCCGGTTCAGGGCGAGTAACCGACCATCCGGGCTCCACAGCAGGCGGCGCGGTTCCTGCCAGGATGCGGTCTGGTCTCGGTAGGACGCCTGCGGGTACGACCACAAGGCCTTCCCGGTGCGGGCGTCCAGCAGCCACAGCCCATTGCCACCCGACACGGCCACGCGCGTCCCGGCAGGATTGGCCAGGAGCCGCGGCACCGAGATGCCGAGGTTGCCCAGCGACTGCACCTTCGCGCCGGTGCGTGCTCGCCAGATGCCCGCTGGCCACTGGGACGACAGCGGCTTGCCCGGCTCGAACCGGGGGTACTGCATCCCCAGCACCCATGCCTGACCGTTCACCCACTGCACGGTGGGGACGGAGACGGCCAGCACGCCGCCGCGTTTCTGTTCCTGCCCCGAGCGGGAGGGCACTCCCCGGCCCACGCTCGTCCCGGTGTTCACGTCCCGGACCTCGAAGGTGTCCAGGTTGCCCGGCACATGGTTGACCCCAGCCAGGAAGCCTCCGTTGGGGGACCAGCTCAGCTCCTGGGCCGGAAAATTTGGGAAGGTCCGCTCCCGCCGCCCCGTGCTGACGTCCCACAGGAACGCCGCACTCCCAGCCGCGTACTTCTCGATGATGACGCCGCTCATCGTGAAGAGCCCGCCCGCCAGCCCTTTCCCATTCGGACTGAAGGTCAGCGAGCGTCCGCCGATGAACTCGTAGTGCGGGGAGGCGGGCGGCAGAAAGCCGCGCAATGTGCTCAGGGTGTTGCCCCGCGCATCGGTCAGGCGCACCGTGGCGTCCCCCAGGTTCAGCGCGAAGGTCTGCCCGTCCGGGCTGACGGCGGCGGTCTTCATCGTGCCGTAGGTCGTCTCGTCCAGGCCGCTCCGGAGATTCCAGCGCTTGACCGTGCTGTCGGTGCTGGAAGTCCAGAGCGCGTCCCCGGTGGGAGCTAGGGAGCCCACCTCATCCGCGTGTCCCACGAGCACCCGTTCCCGTCTCAGGTCCGGCAGGCCGAGCTGGACGACGTTCCTCCCGGAGGCGACCAGCACGCCCTGCCCACCGGGCCGCAGCGTCAGGGCCTGGACGCCGTCGGGCAGCAGAGCCTCCCCCAGCTTTCGGCCGGTCGCCAGGTCCCAGCGCTTTACCGTGCCGTCGTTCGCTCCGGAGATCAGGGTGCCGTCCGGGGCGAAGGTCAGTCCGGTCACCCGCCCGCCGTGCGCGGTCTGGCCCGCACGGCCCGCCTGGGTGGCCCGCGCAGGAGAAGACTGATCCGTGAGGATGCCGGTCCTCTGACCCGTCGCCGCGTTCCACACCACGATGCCCCCGCCGAAGGAACCGGAGGCCAGGACCCCAGCCGCCGGGTGAACGGCCAGGGACAGGACACGGCCGTAGAAGCTCTCCTCGCGGGACGGGGCCTCCGCCGCCGAGGGGATGCGGAAGGCGTCCCAGGCGCCCTGCCCTGTCCGTGCGTCACTGCGGATGAGGTGCCGGTTCCCGACCGTGTCGAGGTGGGAGAAGTAGACCGCCGTCCCGTCGGGGCTGAAGACGACCACGGGGCTGCTGGGAACCGCGTCGCTGGAACGGTGGCTCCAGCGTATCCGGCCCGTCGTCATGTCATAGGCCTGAACGTCTGAACCGACGTTGACGAGGGTCTGTCCGTCGGGACTGAAGACCAGCGCCCCATCGTATGTGTTCGTGGTGGCGATCCGGCGAAGTTCCTGGCCGGTCCGGGCGTCACTCAGGACCAGGGTGGCGCGGCTTCCCCGGACCCGGTCGAGCCGCAGCACCGCCACCGTCCGGCCATCCGGGCTCAGGGCCAGCGGTCCGGTGCCCAGGTTGGGCGTCTGCACGGTGGTCCGCAAGTGAGGGGTCAGGGGCGTGGTCTGGGCGAAAGCCGCGGTGGGCACAGCCAGCAGGAGAGCCGTCAGCAGCAGGGATCGGGCCATGCCACAGGCTAAGGGGCGAAGCTGACCCCAGCCATACCGGGCCGGAAACGCTCTGCTGCACGTTCACCCGGCCCCAACCTGAGCCATCCGGCGTGTTGCGCCGCACGGTTCCATCCCTCACCCTGGAGGGACCAGCCTCCGAGGCCGCCGAGAGCGTGGCCCACGCAGGGAGGCCGCCCTCCGGAACGCCGGGTGCCGCGCGGGGCCACTGGACCGGGCAGGGTGCGGCCCGTAGACGCTTGCCTGCCCCCCGCACCACACAAGCTCCTGATGGATAGGACATGGCCTGAAGGTGCGCACCTCCACAGGTTCAACGGGACATGTGCCGGACTCCAGGCGTATAATCTTCGGACACGAGTCCGGCTGGATTCGAAAGGAGATCGCTATGTCCCGGGCCACCCGCGCCATCAGAGAGCCGCTGCTCAACCAGCAGGCTCCGGACACCGCCAGCCCGGCGGTCATTCAGCGCCTGTCCAGGGGGCTGCCCGCTGGCATGCGCATGCTGGAACACATGGGCCTGAACCGCGAGCAGCAGGCCTGGCTGCTCGGCCTCAGTGCCCGGAGCTTGCAGCGTGCGGGCGCGGGGAACGGGCCAGAATTGACCCAGGATCAGCTCACCCGGCTGAGCTTGGTCGTCGGCATCTACAAGGCGCTGCACATCCTGTACGACGACGCTGCGGCCGATGGCTGGCTCAGGCGGGCCAATCGTCGACACCCTTTTGCCGGGCAGACTCCTCTGGACTACATGAGCCGGGGGGGGATCCCCGCGATGTACGAGGTGCGCCGACTGCTGGATGCCGACCGCAGCGGGATGTTCTCGGTTACGCCCGAAGCCCGGAAGGCCGCCTCGACCCTGGAGACGGTGGTGGACCTTTGAGGGAGCCTCCACCGCTCCGGGCACACCAAGCCCGGACCTCCCGGCTGATTCCCTCCCGGTATGAGGCCCAGACGCCCCGCCCGTCGGTGCTCGGCGCCATTACCCAGGACCCGGATGAATTCGACATCCTGCTCGACCTGGACAACCTCACCAACGGCCGGATCACCAGCGGGCAGGGCGTCACTTATCAGCCGTATGAGCAGATGGTCCTGGCCGCCTTCGAACATGCGGGCAACAACCGCTTCAACGTGCCGGTACCGGGACACGGCGCGTGGTATGCCGCCGAGGAGCTGGTGACCTGCGTCCACGAGGTTGCCCATCACTTCAAGGCGCGGGCCATCGACGAGGGACTGACGGGTACGCCCCACGTGACGGAGTACACCGTCTACGAGTGTGACGCCCAGGACACCTTCTACGACGCGATGCAGGATCCGGACTACCGCCAGCATCTGGCCATCGACCCCGATTCCTACGCCTACTCGCAGCCCCTGGGAGAGGAGGTGCGTGCCCAGAACCGGGCAGGCATCCTCTACGAGAGCGTCCGCGCCCCGGAACCCGGGCAGACCTGCGTGGTGTTCCTTCAGCCCTGGGCCGTGCGCAACGTGGGCCGCACCAGCCAGATCTACCTGCTGTGGGATCCGGCGCGGCAGGTCGCTGTGGCCACCCGACAGCCGCCGAGCCCAGACGTGCTGCGGACATGACGAGGCCTAAGACCGCCGGGCACGCTCCTTTTCACTGTCGTCAGGGCCAGAGACAGACCCACCTGGCCCCGTTTCTCACTGGAGCCGCCACCAGTTCAGCGCATTGCCGTCGCGCACCAGCAGTCCCGTCCCCTCGGGCGTGAAGGCAGCGGTGGGCCAGGGCGTCGGATACCCGCAACCGGTCAGGCGCGTCAGGCCTGTGGTCAGTGCGGAGGGCAGCTTCACTTCCCGCCGCGTCTCCAGGTCGGCCAGGCGCAGGCCGTAGAAGGCCGAGCCGCACCCGTCCCCGGACGCCTCGAACAGCAGCACATGACGGCGGTCCGGGGCGTAGTCCAGCAGCCTCAGCCCCCGGTACGCCTCCTCCGGGTCGCCGGTCCGCAGGGTCAGGCCAGGGTCAGCCTGGCCCGTGCGGGGGTCGAGGCGATAGAGGTACAGGTCGGCCTGTTCGGGCTGCACTTTGCTGCGCCGGGCCACCCCCCGCACCACCGCCCGGCCGTCCGGACTCGGCAGGACATACGGGCGAGACTCGCTGCGCCACGCCTCCTGCCACACGACCCGGTCCCTCTGGTCGGCGACGCTCAGCCGCGACTGGGAGCCCCCATCCGGCCGCTGCCGGACCTCCGTCCGCAGTTGGATCGTCCCCACCGGGCGGGCATTGATCTCCTGGCTCAGCAGCCGTCCGGTCACCGCGTCCCAGGTGCGGCCCTGCCAGTCGTCGCCCCCATTCTCTAGCCGCGCGAACAGCGTCCTTGGCCCGGAGAAGCCCAACTCCGTCCAGTAGACGTTCTCCGGCAGCGCGAAGGTGTGCAGGGTCCGCCCGGCGCGGTCGAGGACCGCCACACTTTCGGAGCGGGCGGCGGCGATGAATTGCCCGTCTGGACTCACCACCAATCGGGTCACGCCCTCCAGTCCCGGCCCGCCCAGACGCCGCCCCTGACCCCCCGGACGCACCACCCGCAGTTCACCCTGCCCGTCGCCGGTGTCCAGCGCCACCAGGGCGCTTCCTCCGGGCAGGGGCACCGACGCCGTGACGGGCGTGCCCAGGGGGCGCACGAACGCGCCGTCCGACACGCGGCGGACCTCGGGTACGCTGCCGTCCCGCACAGTCAGGAACAGCGTGCCGTCTGGCGAGGGCACCGCGTCCCGCAGTTCACCCGACCCCACCGTCCAGCGGGGCCCCTGACCGCTCAGGCTCCACAGGTTGACCTGATGCCCGCTGGGGCTGTACGGGGAGGTGGTCCGGGGCGTCGCGGTCAGCAGCCGACCCGTGTCCACCCAGCGCACCTGGGGCTCACCGTCACGCCGGACCCCGAAGCTCCCCAGGACCTGCCGCGACAGGACCTTGCCGTCCCGCGTCGCCACGTCGAGGTACAGGGCTGCATTCGGATCGTAGTCGCGCTTCTCCACCGTGCGCAGGGCCGCCACCCGCGTGCCGTCGGGCGAGGGTTCCACGTCCAGCACCTGTCCGGCGGGGAGGGTGATGTCACTGACCGGCCCTTCCCGGCCCGACAGGCGCAAGGTGGCCCGTCCCTTCTGAGCGGGGAGGACCGTCACGCCGTACCACTGCGAGCAGCCGACCAGATGCTTTTGCGAGGAGGCGCAGATGTCCCCCAGCACGGCCCGGCCATCCGCCCGCAGGGTATAGGCGGTCTGGTAGGGCGTCCCCTTCTTGTAGCCCCGGACCCGGATGAACGGCCCGGTCAGGGCGCCGCCGTCCGCGCGGTAGCCGTCCAGAAGCAACCTCGGCCCGTAGTCTGCTTTCGCGCCCGGCAGGCTGGACGGAAGTGTCAACACCTGGCGCGACAGGGGCCTTCCGGTCTGTGCGTTCCAGCGGTAGAGGAGCCGCGTCCCGTCCAGGGTGTAGGCGGTGCCGTCCGGTCCCCAGGCCAGCCCTCCCGCGAAGCCCGCCGGGGAATTCAGGGTGTCGAAGGTGCCCGCCGCGTGGCCGTCGATGCGGGCCGTCCCGCCGGGAGAGCGTTGGAGGGCGGGGGCCGCGCCGGTCAGCACGGCGCAGGTCAGGGCAGCGGCCAGCCGCCAGCGGCGGGGCACCGAACGGGGCGTCGTCATGGGGCTCCAGCCTAGGGGCGGCAGGCTGACGGGCCGTGAGAGGGGGACAGGGAGGTCGGCTCGGGTGTGAAGACCATGCCCCGCATGGGGTCTGGCGGCTCAGCGGCGCAGTTCTCCCACGAACGCAAAGTCCCGGTCCGGGTCCTTCAGTTCCAGTTGCACCCCCTGCCGTGCCGTGCCCTCCCCGTGCGTCCCTTCCAGCCTCGCTACCAGCTCGCCGCCCGCCCGGCGCAGCTCCCCCTGCCAGACCACGCGCCGTATGGGCGGTGACGTCTGGGGCCGCAATTCGTATCCCTGTGCCGACGCCACTGCGCTGAAGTTCAGCCGCTCGCCGTCCAGCGTGGCAGTGCCCAGGCTGGTGTACTGGGTCTTCGACTGCCAGGTGGCCCGCGTGTCCAGGGTCAGGCGGTGCTCCTGAGCCGGAAGAGTCCACCCTTCCCCCGAGGCGCGCTCCAGGGTCAGCAGGGCACCCGGACCCCGCTGGGGACACACCCAGACGGCCGTGCCCGGCCCCACCGGCCAGGGCGAAGCCTGAGCCGTCCCAGCCTCCCGCTGGCCCAGCAGGGTGCCGTCACTTACCCGCAGGGTCCCCAGGGAGCCGGTGAACTCGCCCGCAAAGGTTAGGACGTCGCCGTCCACCCGCAGCCGGTAGGGCGAGCATCCGCCGAGGGACACCACCTTCCGCAGGCGGTCCTGCGCGTCCCGCAACTCCACGGTTCCGTCCCGGTAGGCCAGGGCCGCGCCGCCGTCCGGCAGGTTCACCAGGTCCGTCGGGGCCAGCAGGTCCGAGGGCGTCACCGTACAGGTGGCCGGGTGCTGGGCGGCGCCCCGGAACGCCCCTCCACTGGTCGTCGAGCGGAAGCGGATGCGGTAGGTCTCGCCCGCCTTGCCGGGATACTGCTCCACGTACAGGAAGTCGCCTCTAGATCTCCACCAGCCCAGGCGGCCGTTCGGAGGCTGCGGCAGGGCCAGTTGCTCGCGCACGGAAGCGGGAAGGGCTACCGGCTGACCCGTGCGGGTATCGATGGGAACGTCAGGAAGGTCCGAACCAGTCAGCAGCCAGCCGCCATCTGCGCTCAGGAAGTAGGGTCCGGGCCGGTCGGGCAGCGGCGTTCGGCGCACCTCTTCCAGGGTGACCGGGTCACGTTCGGAGAGCGCCGCCGGGACGCGGGCGGGCGGGGGGGGGCGAATACTGGGTTCGTGCAGGACCAGCAACCGGGCGGGCGACGCCCCCTCGGCGGGCCGGAAGCGCACCGCCTGCGCGTCCTCCAAGGGCAGGAAGCGCACTTCTGCACCGCTGGCCGCGTCCAGCACCCACAGTACCGGGGCCTTCCGGTTTGGTGCGGACGCCTCTGGGGAGGAGCCGAGGCCAGATTCATACCTCAGGAGGTAGAGGCGGCCGTCTCCGAAGGCCTCGGCGCGGAGAAGCAGATCTGAGGTGAGGGTGCCCGTCCAGGTGCCGTGGAGGACCGCCGGGTTAGAGGGAACGTCCAGGCCGGGGGGCGGCGATCCCGGGCAGGCCGTGAGCAGCAGGGCGCAAGACAGCAGCGGCAAGGCCAGACGGGGCGAGGGACGCATGAAGGGAGTGTGCCAGTTCCCGCGAGCGGGTGTCCGCAGATCTGCCTGTGCCGCGCAGCGCCGGGCCACAGGCGTCGGGGCACGGACCTCGGAGAGTCACAGCCTCGCGTCAGACACCGGACGTAGCCTGAGATCATGCTCACCTCCCTGTGGACCTTGGCTCTGGCCGCCAGCCCACACGCGGCGCCCCCACCGCCCTCCGTGTGTCCCAGCATCTTCATCTCCCCGGTAACCGTCACCGTCAAGAACGAGCGCGGTCTGGTCCTGGGGACGGCCGCCACTGGGTCCGGGGCCTCTCGCTCGCCCAGCAATACCCTCAAGGTCAGCTTCCAGAAGGGCGCGGATGGGCGCTACACCGTCACCGCGTCCAAGCGCTGGTATCGGCCCACCACCGTGCGGAACGTGCGGGTGCAGGAGAGCCGCTGCGGCCCGGTGAATCCGCCCCACCTGACGCTGACCCTGAGGCCCCGTCCCGACGCGCCACTGATCCGCGACTTCCAGATCCGCTCCACCCGGGGCGACGGGAGCGGCTCCTGGCCCGCCTGGACGTCCTACCGGGTCTTCCTGGATGCCCCGGCGAGCGTCGGCCGCGCCGTGACCTGGCACTCCAGCCGCCCGGAGGTCGCCACCATCGACCGGCTCGGGGTCCTGCGGACGAAGTGCCTCAAGACCCTCCAGACGACCGTCATCACCGCCACCCTGAAGGCCGACCCGACCCAGAAGGCCACCGCCCGGTACAGTACCGGCTCGGCCCGGATCGACTGCCGCAAGGCCAGGGGACAATAGGGCGTGGTGAAGTGGACCCGGTTGCTGGCTCTCCTGGTGACCCTGGGTGCCGTAGGACTGTTCGGGCTGGCCCTGGCGGTCGCGGTCTTCACGTCGATAGATGAGATCTCGGGTGTGCATCTGCCCGGGCTGTACTGGGTGGCGGCGGCGCTGGCCCTGACTGGAGGTCTGGTGAGTTGGGGCGCCGTCCGGCTGTGGGACCGCAGTGACCGGGACGAACCGTGATGTCGACCGGGCTGAGTGGCTAGGGGCGGGTCACAGTGCTGTGGGTGCTGGCCGCGGTGGATCATAGAAGGAGTTCCGCACAGACCTTTCTCCCTTTGACCGACGTCTCTTTCAGGGCCTCACCCACCCGTTCACGCCGAGGAGGGCAGGCGCTGCGGCGTGGTGAAATCCGCGTGGGTTGCTCCTGGCCTTGACACCCCGCCCCTCCCGGCCATGATGGACCCGTGAAGCCCCTGCACCGCGCTGCCCTGCTCGCCTGGCTGGGAATCATGCTGGGAGTGGGGCTGCTGTGGTGGAGTGCGTCGGTCCGTGACGCGCGGGTCCGGTTCGAGACCGGGGCACGCATCCTGCACCGGGTGCTCTCCCAGCGCGGCGAGCAGCAGGAGGCAGTACTGGCGAGCGTGACGGCCCTCGCCCGCGCTGGGGTTCAGGACGGCGCCCTGGGGGGGTACGCCTCGGCGATGCGGGCGCAGTATCCTCAGATCGTCGGCGTGCAGCGCTGCCGCCCCCAGTGCGAGAGCCTAGGGCCGAGTGGGGCGGCCCTACCCACGGCCCCCGTGCCCAAAGGCGGCAGCGGATTGCAGTGGCACCCCAACTTGCCCGCGCTGTATGCCCTCTCGCGGGGAGACGTTCGGGTGTGGGTGGATGCCCGGTACCTTTTCCGGGAGGAGGACTTCAGCGACCTGACCTCGGCCTTCCGGCTGCGCCGCCCGGACGACGGCCGGACGCTGGTGCAACGGGCCGTGCGCGACCCGGCGCGGGGCGCGGACCGCCTGCTGCCGGTCTTGCGGGTGGGCAAGGTTCTGGGCAGCGCCGAGCAGCCCTTCGTGTTTGAGGGGGAGCACCCGCTGCGCTGGACCGAGCTGCCGGTGGCGGGTCTGGGGCTGCTTGCCCTGCTGCTGGCGGGGATCGCCGCCGGGTGGGTCCGCCTCATCGAAGGGCGTGAGCGGGCACGCCGGGCAGCGAGGGAGGCGCGACGTGCCCTGGAGGGCGAGCGGGCACGGGCGGGAAGCGCCTTTCACGCGGTCAGCGAGGCCCTGATCGTGACCGACGCCAGGCACCGGGTCCGCCTCGCCAACCCCGCCGCCCACGCGCTGCTGGGGGAGGCCCTGACCGAGGGCCGGGACCTGCGGGAAGCTGTCGGCTTCCGGGCCACGCTGGACCAGCAGCCGTTTGACCCCAGCGCCTTTTGGGGGCAGTCCCGGCCCACCGAGTTGCCGCCGGGAGTCACCCTGGTGACCGGGGACGGAGCGCGGCTGGTGGAGGGAGCGCTGGCGCCCGTGCTGGAGGAGGACGAGGCGGAGGCCGGGTGGGTCCTGGTGCTGCGAGATGTGGGACCGCTGCGGGCACGGGTGCAGGCGGCGCTGGAGGAGGGCGAGCGTCGGGTGCGCGAGCATGCCGAGACCCTGGCGCACGTCACGCGCCTGTCCACCCTGGGCGAGATGAGCGCGGGCCTCGCCCACGAACTCAACCAGCCGCTCACCGCCATCGTGAGCCACGGCCAAGCGGCGCTGCGCCTGTTGGACGACCCCGAGCGGGACGAGGCCCGGGTGCGGCGCTCGGTAGAGGCAACTGTCACCCAGGCCAAGCGGGCGGCGAGCATCATCGCCCACCTGCGGACCCTGGTGAAGCGGGACCCCACCCAGACGCGCCCGGTGGACGTGAATCAGGTGCTGGACAACGTGGCGACGCTGATGGGCCATGAGGCCGAACGGGACGGCATCCGGCTGACC
This sequence comes from Deinococcus terrestris, assembly GCF_009377345.1. Taxonomy (NCBI): domain Bacteria; kingdom Thermotogati; phylum Deinococcota; class Deinococci; order Deinococcales; family Deinococcaceae; genus Deinococcus; species Deinococcus terrestris. The sequence goes on from NZ_WBSL01000013.1 coordinate 33,614, forward strand.
GTGTGCCCCGATCCCCGGCCCCTGATCGTGCAGGGCGACCCCGTGCATCTCGAGCAGGTGCTGCTCAACCTCGTGCGCAACGCTGCCGACGCCGTGAGGGCAACGCCGGGCGCAGAGGTTCGACTCTCGGCCCGGCAGCAGGGCGCGGGCGCCCTCGTGGAGGTGCGCGACACCGGACCAGGCCTGCCCGACACCGTGCGCGACCGGCTGTTCACGCCCTTTGTTACTACCAAACCGGGGGGCCTGGGGCTGGGCCTGTCGCTGTCCCACACCCTGGTGCAGGGGATGGGAGGCGACCTGCGGGGAGAGAACGTGTCCGGGGGCGCGGTGTTCACCCTGACGTTGCCGCTGGCGCGGCGAGAGGCCGCCCATGCGTGAGCCCCTGCCCGCCACCGAACCCACCGTGTTCCTGGTGGATGACGACGACGCGGTGCGCGACGCCCTTGCGACCCTGCTGGGCACCGTGGGACTCAAGGTTCGGGACTTTCCGGACGCCCGAGCCTTCCTGGCGGCGCTCGACCGGGAGGCGCTCGGCTGCCTGATTCTCGACGTGCGGATGCCGCAGGTGAGCGGCTTGCAGTTGCAAGAACAGCTCACGCGGGAGGGCGTGGACCTGCCGGTCATCGTGATCACCGGGCACGGGGACATCGACGTCTGCCGCCGCGCGTTTAAGGGAGGTGCGACCGAGTTCCTGACCAAGCCGGTGGATGAACTCGCGCTGCTCGAAGGGGTCGCGCTGGGCATTCGCACGCACCTGGCGCGGCGGTCCCGGCTCGCGGTCACCCAGGAAGCCCGCGGGGCCGTCGCGGGGCTCACGGCGCGGGAGCAGGAGGTGCTGCGCCTGATCGTGGACGGCGCGAGCAACAAGCAGGCCGCGCGGGCGCTGGGCATCTCGGTCCGCACGGTGGAGACGCACCGCGCGAGCCTCTTCGAGAAGCTGGGCGCGGCCTCCCTCGCGCAACTTGTGCGGGTCTACCTGGCCAGCCTGGACGAAGGTCCGTAATTTTACGGAGGCGGCACCGCACCCCCCCGAATGGCACGGAACCGGGTGCGGGCGCCACAGTGGACGCATGAAGCGAATACTCCTCGGCCTGCTGGCCCTGAGCCTGCCCACCGCCCTCGCCCAGACCACGCCCGCGCAGACTCCGCCCGCACCGTCCCCCGTCCGGCTCGCCGCGACAGCCACCGTGCCCCAGGCCAGCCTCAGCCTCGCGGCGGCGCTGCGCATCGCCCAGCTTGCGGTCACCAACTGTGCCGCGCAGGGCTACAACGTCACGGCGACGGTCGTGGACCGGGCCGGGATCACCCTTGCAGTGGCGCGGGCGGAAAATGCCGGACCGCACACCGTGGACGCCAGCTTCCGTAAGGCGTACACCAGCGCCTCGGCCCGCAACACGACGGCGGCCATCGCGGAGAACATCCGCAACAACCCTGCCTCGGCCGAACTCGCCCGCATTGACCGCTTCCTCGTGCTGGCAGGCGGCGCCCCAATTCGGGTGGAGGGTGCGGTGGTCGGCGCCATCGGCGTGGGCGGTGCGCCCAGCGGCCAGATCGACGAAAAGTGTGGCACCGACGCGGCCACGGCGGTCCTGGGCCGGTGAAAGCCGCCGTGCTGGCCGCTCTCCTCGCGCTGCCCTGGGCGGCGGGCGCGGGTGGGGCGGCCACCCCTCCGGGACAGGTGAGCCAGATGACACGGAATGCGGCCCTGTGGCAGGCCGCCGAGCAGGGCGACGCCGGGCGTGTGCGCGACCTGTTGGGGCGCGGGGCCTCGGCCAACGCCCGGCGCCCGGACGGCCGCACCGCCCTGACTGCCGCGGCGCTGGGAGATCATGTGGCCGTCGCCCGCCTGCTGATTGACGCCGGGGCCGATCCGGACCCGCAGGACACGGCCCGCAACAACGCCCTGCTGGTGACCGGTGAGACGGGCAGCGTGGCGATGCTGCGCGAGGTGCTGCGGGCAGGACCCGATCTAACGCGCACCAACCGCTTTGGGGGCACCGCCCTGATTCCGGCCGCGGACCGGGGCCACGTCGCGTACGTCCGCGAGCTCCTGAAGACGGAGATCAACGTCGATCACGTCAACAATCTGAGCTGGACAGCCCTGCTGGAGGCGGTGATCCTGGGCGACGGGGGTACCCGGCATACCGAGATCGTGCGCCTGCTCCTCGCGGCGGGGGCCAACCCCAATCTCGCCGACCGCGAGGGAGTCACCCCTCTGGCACACGCAAACCAGCGCGGCTACGGGGCTATGGTGCAACTGTTGACCAGCGCAGGGGGGAAGTGATTTGGCGGGGGGCAGTCTTGCCTCATGGGACCTCCAACCAGGTGGCTGGGCGCTGAGCCACTCCACGCGCCCATCGCGGCGGGTCACCCGCAGCCCGGCCTGCACCTGATACCGGCCAGTGGGGGCGAGTTGCCCGTCGGCCAGGTCGCCATTCCAGAAGTCGCTCAGCCCCAGGTGCAGGGTGTCACCACGCGGGCAAGCTTCTTCTCCGCCGCGTATTCGGAGGAAGTGGGTCTGGCGGGTCCAGTCCACCACCTCATCCGCTGGGTTCAGCGCCGCCGTAATCAACTCGCAGCTCTGCGCCACCGGAATCAGCGAGGTCGCCGCTTCGCTGTTCAGCTTGAGACCGAAATGGCTCTGGCGCTGTCGCCCCCGACCAGGGCCGAGACCTTCAGCGACATGAACGGCGGGAGAAGATCCGCAGGGGGCTTAGCCTGGCGGCACGCGCTGTTCGGGCTTCTTCCTGAGTCGGCCAGCCGTCTGTCGCGGAGCGCTCGCGGCGCAGCTGCACCCCCCACGCGAGGCTGAGGACCCACGTGACCGAGAAGAGCATCCCGGCGAACACGTCCGTCGGGGAATAGACGCCGATGTAGACCCGCGACCCTATCGTCCCGAGGACGTACAGCACGCCCAACACCATCCCGGGGAGCCGCCAGCGGGTGTGCCACCGCAGTAGGGTTAGGGCGGACCCCATGTCAGGGGGATCATACGTCCTTACATATGATCATCAGTTCATATATAGTTGTAGGCATGAGTGCCTCTCCCTCCCAGCTCGAGTACTTTGTGGACGGCATGGACTGTGCCAGTTGCGTCCAGAAGGTCGAGCACATGGTGGCGACGCTCCCAGGCACCGGCGAGGTCAAGACCAGCTTCAACAGGCAGACCCTAGCGCTGGCGTTGGACGAGACCCAAACCGGGCGGGACCGCTTGGAGCGCAACCTCAAGGCCCTGGGCTATACGCCGTCGCTGCTGGCCCCAAAGCCTTCTGCGGCCGGAGACCACGCCGGGCACGACCACGATCACGCGGGTCATGGACACGTCCACGAGGCTCCGAAACCCGGTCAGCCCTGGTACGTGACCGGACAGGGCAAGCTGGTCGTCGGCTCGGGCGTGTTGCTGGCTCTCGCCTGGCTGTTCGGGTTCATGGAGCCGCAATTGGCGACCTACGGGTACGTCGCCGCGACCCTGCTGGGTGTGTGGCCGCTGGCAAAAAAGGCGGTTGCCAGTGCGCGGTTTGGGGACTACTTCAGCATCAACACGCTGGTGAGCTTGGCCGCCATCGGTGCGGTCCTGATCGGGGAAGCCGCCGAGGGGGCCGTCGTCGTGTTCTTCTTCGCGGTTGGGGAATTGCTGGAGGGCATCGCGGCAGGGCGGGCGAGGGCAGGCATCCAGGCGCTGGCAGCCCTCGCCCCCAAGACGGCGGTGCTGCTGGAAAACGGGCAGGCCCGCGAGGTGGCCGCCGATGCCCTCCAGGTCGGGCAGGTGGTGCAGGTCAACCCCGGCGCGCGCGTTCCCGCTGACGGCACCATCCTGGGTGGTACCTCCAGCCTGAATGACAGCCCCGTCACCGGCGAGAGCGTCCCGGTCGTGAAGGGTACCGGGGACACGGTCTACGCGGGCAGCATCAATACGGACGGGATGCTCACCGTACGGGTGGACCGCTCCGCGCACGACAACACCATCGCCCGCGTCATCCATCTGGTCGAGGAGGCCGAAGGCAGCAAGGCCCCCACCGCCCGCTTTATCGACCGCTTCAGCCGCTGGTACACGCCTGGCGTGGTGGGCGTCTCCGCGCTGGTGGCCCTGATCCCGCCCCTGTTCCTGGGCGCCGAGTGGTCTTCCTGGCTCTACAAGGGCATCGCCCTGCTCCTGATCGGTTGTCCCTGTGCGCTGGTGCTCTCTGTCCCCGCCGCCATCACCAGCGGCATCAGCGCCGGGGCCCGCCGGGGCCTGCTGATCAAGGGCGGTGCGGCCCTGGAAGCCATCGGCAGCGTGAAGACAGTGGCCTTCGACAAGACCGGGACGTTGACGGCCGGGCAGCCTCGGGTGACGGACATTCTGGGACAGGGCCTCGACAAGAACGAGGTTTTGCGCCTCGCCGCCGCCGTGGAGTCGGGCAGCAGCCACCCGCTGGCGAGGGCAATCACCGACGCGGCGAAGGAGGCGAAGCTGTCCCTCCCGCCCATCACGGACGCTCAGGCTCTCCCCGGCAAGGCCGTGAGCGCCACCGTGGGGGGCCGGACGCTGAGTGTCAGTTCCCCCCGGCACGCCGCCACCCTGACCGTCCTGCCCGCTGAGCTGGGCGAGGCCATCCAGGGGTTCGAGGAGCAGGGCCGCACCGCCGTGGTGCTGCTGGAGGGCCGCACTCCCCTCGGCGTGATTGCCATCCGTGACGAACCCCGACCCGACGCGCGTGAGGCCCTCGCCCGCCTGCGGCGCCTGGGCGTGACCCCCCTGATGCTCACCGGTGACAACGCCCGCACCGGGCGGGCCATCGCGGGCGACCTGGGCCTCGGCGTACAAGCGGATCTGCTGCCGGAAGACAAGCTGCGCGTGATCGCCGGGTTGAAAGCACACGGGGGCGTGGCGATGGTGGGCGACGGCATCAACGACGCCCCCGCGCTGGCACAGTCGGACGTGGGCATCGCGATGGGCGGCGGCACCGACGTGGCGCTGGAGACGGCGGACGCGGCCCTGCTGCGCGAGCGCGTCGGTGGCGTGGCGGACCTGGTAGACCTGTCCCGGGCCACCATGCAGAACATCAAGGTCAATATCGCCTTCGCGCTGGGCCTCAAGGTCATCTTCCTGATTACCACCCTGCTGGGGTACACCAACCTCTGGATGGCGATCCTGGCCGATACGGGAGCCACCGCCCTGGTGACGGCCAACGCCCTGCGCCTGCTGCGCTGGAAAGGCACTGAAGCCCCAACGTCCCGGTCGGCGGCTGTTCCGGCGAGGCAAGCCCGGACGTGACCTTCGCCCGGGACATGAGCGCCCATCATGCCCAGCCGGTGACCATGAGTGTCACCCTCTTCATGCGGGCGGCTGACCCGGCGGTGAAACTCTTGGCGCAGGACCTTCTGCTGAGTGAGCAGGCCCAGATTCGACAGATGCGGGGCTGGCTGATGGCCTGGGGACGGCCACTCGCGGACCGCGAAGCCCCCATGGCCGACCCGCGGTGGGTCTGACCATCTCCCGGCAGATGCAGACACTGGCGTTGCTACCCCTGCGGGAGGCGGAAATCCAGTCCCTGGTGCTGATGCGCCGCCCCCATCGGATGGACAGCCTGCACCGTGAGTGAGCACAGCCACAGCCACGGCGGGAACGCGAATGCCGGGCAACTGGGAATCGCGCTAGCCCTGACCGGTACTTTCCTGATCGTCGAGGTCGTCTCCGGCTTGCTCTCCGGGAGCCTCGCGCTGCTCTCAGATGCTGGGCACATGCTCACCGACGTGATGGCGCTGGCGCTTTCCCTTGTGGCGATCCGTCTGGGGCAGCGGGCGGCTGACCGGCGGCGCACCTTCGGCTATCGCCGGGCCGAGATTCTGGCGGCAGCCGTCAACGCCGGGGCGCTGTTCGCCATCGGCATATACATCTTGGTGGAGGCCTACGGGCGGCTGAGTGATCCGGTCGAGGTGCAGACCACGCCCATGCTGGTCGTGGCGGTGCTGGGCATGCTCGTCAATGTCATCAGCGCCCGCATCCTGGTGGGGGGCAGCCAGAACAGCCTGAACATGAAGTCGGCCTATCTGGAGGTCATGGGAGACCTGCTGGGTTCGGTGGCCGTGATCGTGGGGACGCTGATCATCCGCTTCATGGGACCGACCTGGGTGGACCCGCTGCTGGGTGCGCTCATCGGGCTGTGGGTGCTGCCGCGTACCTGGACACTGCTGAAGACCAGTGTGAATGTGCTGATGGAGGGCGCGCCCGAGGGACTGGAGACCGGCTGCGTACGGACCTTGCGGGCCTTCCTGGAGTTCAGCAGGTTCACGACCTCCACGTGTGGAGCGTGACCAGTGGCGGGCACAACCTGACGGCTCACCTGGTCGTCGCCATGTCCGAGGCCGACCTGCTGCCCCAGGTCCAGCAGCTTGCCGAGGGCTACGGCATCGAGCACAGCACCGTTCAACTCGAACCGCCTGGCCTCCACGCCGGGCAGGAAGGACATCTGCACCCATGAACGACGCCTCCTCCATTTCCTCCGTCATGTCCCCTCCGCGCCGTCCCACCTGGCACTCCATGCTGTGGGCGTTGCTGGCAGTCGCTCTGCTGCTCGGCGGTGTGTGGGCCTATGCCCGGATCAAAAGCTCTTTCCCCTTTTACGACACCGTGTATAGCCCGCAGACCGCCGCGCCCGCGCTGACCGGCACCGGGGAGGATGGCCGCCCCTTCACCCTGAGCGACCTGCGCGGTCAGACAGTCGCCGTCTTTTTCGGCTTTCTGCACTGCTCCAACATCTGCCCGACCACGCTCGCCTCCCTGGAACGGGTGCGCCAGGCCCTGCCAGAGAAAGATCGGGGAAATTTTCGCAGCGTGCTCGTGACGCTCGACCCCGCCCGCGACGAGGTGCCCAGGCTGCGGGAGTACGTCACGTACTTCAGCTCATCCGCCCGGGGCGTCTTCATCCCGGAGCCTCAGCTCACGCAGACGGCGGCCGCCTGGGGCGTCGGCTACCAGAAGGCCGATGTGGAGAGTGCGGCCACCTATCAGATCAACCATACCACCGGGGTCTACCTGATCGACTGCGAGGGGCAGCAGCGGGTCGTCTGGGATTACACCCAGATCACGGACACCAACCGGGTGGCGGCCGACGTGCGGGAGGTGATGCGGTGACGGTGCCCTTCCCTTCGCTGCGCTATGGTCACGAGATGAGAAGCGCCTCAGGGGACGACGTCTGCGAGGTCACCTGCGTTCATCCTGAGGCGGTGGCCCGGAGCCGAGCGGCCCTGCCTGATCCGGCCGGAGTGGAAGACGCCACCACACTGCTGAAGGTCGTGGCGGACCCGACCCGTTTCCGGATCCTCAGCGCCCTGAACACGGGGGAGCTGTGTGTGTGCGACCTCGCGGCGGTGGTGAGCATCAGCGAGAGTGCCGCCAGCCATCAGTTGCGCCTGCTTCGGGCGCACCGCCTGGTCACGTTCCGCAAGGAAGGCCGGGTCGCCTACTACCGCCTGCTCGACCAGCACATCACCGGCCTGATCGCTGGAGCCCTGGAGCACGTGCGCGAATGAAACCTGTTTCCATTCTGCTGGCGGTCGGAGGAGCAGGGCTGCTGGGCGTGGGCGGCTGGTGGTTCGGCGTGGAGCGCCGCTGGCAGGGCGACCTGTACTGTATCCAGCGTCCAGGGACTGTCTGGAACGGCCTCGCACCCCTGCCCGGGGGCCTCACGCTGGGGCTGTTCGTGCTCGAGCGCCTTCAGTACCGGATGCGCCTGCGGGGGTCGAGCCCTCACGTGTAATACGGACCCTATTTCAATCGTTGACGTAGTGACTGGGCCCGAGCGGACTTGCGGGGCTGCGAAGCAGAGCGAGCAGGAGAAAAACGAGCTACGGGCGTAGAGTTGGCAACCCGGTGCAGTTCCGGGTTGGTAACGAAACAGACGGAATCCGTATAGGGACGCCCCCAGCGGACTCCAGCTGCATCCGGCTGGCCTTCACCCTCCCTTGACCTGAGCTATCCGACGTGTTGTGTCTTGGTGCTCTGCCCGCCACTCTGGAGAGACCAGCCTCCGAGGCCGCCGATGGTGTGGCCCAAGCAGGGAGGCAACCCTCCGGCGAGCCGGGTGCCGCGCGGGGCCACTGGACCGGGCAGGGCCACGCGGCCTGTAGACGCTGTCCTGCTCCCCGCACCACATCTCAAACAACGGAATCTCGCACTCGGTCCTGTTCCGGAGGGTTTAGGCCTTCGCCAAGAACGGGTAACGCTCATGCTGGGTGCGGTGGCCACCCTGGTGGTGACGGGCATCTTCCCCAGGCCAGGCTCTCCGACCGCTACTTCAGGAAATCTTCGCGCAGGTAGGCGGGGTTCGGATAGGTGTAAAAGCCCTCTCCTGTGGCGATGCCCAGCTTGCCCTGGTCGATGTAGCCCTTCAGGTACTGGGCCACCGCGCCGCGCCCCTCGTCCCCCTGGGCCGCTGCGGCCATATTGATGTTGTAGGGCGTGGTCAGGCCGATCACGTCCAGAATGGCGAAGGGGCCGCGCGGCGCCCCGGTCGCCACCATCCAGGTCTTGTCTACCGTGTGCGGGTCCGCGACCCCCTTCACGACGAGTTCCATGGCTGCCCCCAGGAGCGGCACAAGGAGAGTATTGAGGATGTAACCGGGCTGCTCCTTGTGCAGGGGCAGCGCGACCATGCCGATGTCCCTGGCGAACGCCACCACCTCGTCGAACACGGCGTCGTCGGTGCGCGGCGTGCGCATGATCTCGGCGGTGTTGTTCACCCAGATCTGGTTGGCGAAATGCAGCGCCAGGAACCGCTCCGGGCGTCCGGTGGCCTCCATCAGGTCGCTGGGCAGCAGGGTGGAGGTGTTCGTGGCGAAGATGGTGTCCGGGTCGGCGACCGCGCCCAGCTTCTGATAGAAGTCGCGCTTGATGTCGAGGACTTCCGGGATGGCCTCGATGACGAGGTCGGCGCCGCGCACGGCCCCAGCTAGGTCGGTGAAAAAGGTCAGGCGTTCCAGCGCGGCCCGCGTCTGTTCGGGCGTGGCCTGGAGGTCCTGCTGATACCGCCCCTGCAAGCCCTGCATGGTCTCCCGGGCGCGGGTGATGGCCTCGTCGCTGACGTCGTACACCCGCACGTCAAAGCCGTGAAAGGCCGTCTGAAAGGCGATCTGTGATCCCAGCACGCCACTGCCGCACACCGCGACGGTCTTGATGGTCATGATTGGTCCTCCTGGCTGTCTGGCCACGGTCCCGCGCTGTCGAGAGGGCTTCCTACTCCGCTCCATGCCGATCGTAGTCGAGAAGAGCCCAGGTTCATCGGTTATGGAATAAGCGGTTAAGCCGGCCCGTCCCCCGGTGCCGTACGGTGCCATCAGTCTGGGCTTGCGGGTTCTGGCCTTGGGCTGCTCGGTTGCTGGGTGCTTTTGTGGGTAAGGGGAAGGGAACGGCGTTGACAGTGTGAATGCTGGGGCAGGCTCAACCTGCACGGTCTCTGCCCCCTATCGCGCCGGAGTTCAGGGGGCGCTCAAGACCCGCAGCCTCATGCTCTGGTTACACTGCCGCGCATGAAGTGGCTGAACGTCCTGCTGATCTTCCTGCCTGTCGCGGTCTTGCTGGAGATCACGGGCGGAAATCCCACCCTGATCTTCATCAGCGCGGCCCTCGCCATCCTGCCGCTGGCGGGAATCATGGGAAACGCCACGGAACAGCTCGCCGTGCGCGCCGGTTCGACCGTCGGTGGTCTGCTGAACGCCACCTTCGGCAACGCCACGGAACTCATCATCGCCTTCTTTGCGCTTCAGGCAGGCAAGCTGGACGTCGTCAAGGCCAGCATCGTGGGCTCAATTCTCGGCAATCTCCTGCTGGTCATGGGGGCTGCCGCGCTGCTGGGCGGCCTAAGGCACAGGGAGCAGCGCTTCAACCTGAAGTCGGCCGGGACCATCTCCAGCCTGCTCGTGATCAGCGTCCTGGCCCTGATGATTCCCACCATCTTCGACCTGACGGCGCGGGCCGTGGCTCCCCAGCAGGTGGCCGCCCTCGACGTGAATCTCAGCGAGGCCACCGCCGCCGTCCTGATCTTGGTTTATCTCGGCTACCTGTACTTCACCCTGGTCAGTCACCGCGATATCCTCTCCACCGCCGACGACGACGAGGCCCAGGGCGAGCAGCAGGGCACCCTCTGGAGCGTTCCCCGTGCCCTGGGGGTCCTGGCCGCCGCCACGGTCGCCGTTGCCGTCATGTCCGAGTTCCTGGTGAGCACGCTCGAGGAAGCGACGGCGGCACTTGGCCTCAGCGAGTTCTTTGTCGGCCTGATCCTGATTCCTATCATCGGCAACGCTGCGGAGCATGCCGCCGCCGTCATGTTCGCCCTGAGGAACAAGATGAACCTCTCCATGACCATCAGCCTGGGCTCGACAGTCCAGGTCGCTCTCCTCGTAGCCCCGCTGCTCGTGCTGGCGGGCCTGGTCGTGGGACAGCCCATGAACCTCGTCGTGACGCCGCTGGAACTTGTGGCCATCTTCGGCGCCGTGATCATCTCCAACAGCGTGGTGCGGGACGCGGAGACGAACTGGCTGGAGGGACTGTTGCTGCTGTCGGTGTACGCCATTCTGGCGCTGGCCGTGTTTTTCTACCCCGTGTCCTGACAGGTAACCTGGGTGCCCCCGGCATCACTGTCCCCTCGGCGCGGCACCCTCTGGTGCCTTCCCGACCGGGAAGTCGGTCTCAAGGCTGAGGTCCCTGATCCCTATTTGCCTTTTCTGCGTCATTGACGCATGATGGCGGCACTTTCCCGGCAGGCCGTCCATGTTCCGTGCAGGCCTCCGGCGTCTGGAGGTGGTATGAGGATCCCGAATTTGCTGCTCAGCGAGCCCACGGTGGTGACTCTGTCCACCCTTTCCCGCGCCTGCTGAGCAGCTCTCTCTCCACATCCCGTCATGCCGCTCCGGTGGCATTGACCGGTCCCGGGCGCTGACGTCGAGCCCCCCTGTGCCTGGCGGTCGTCCCGGCGCCTTGTACCGCCCCCGTTGCAGGAACGCTGTGCTCACAGGGCAGCGTCCATGCCTCTGTACCCTCTGGAGCCACAACATGTCCACACCAATTCCGTGTTCCCGCTTGCTGATTCTGATCGGTGGAGTCAGCGGCGTCGGCAAATCCCACACCGCCCATGCCCTTGGCCGGACCCTTAACGCTCACCTTCTTTCTACTGACGTGTTGCGCGCCGCCATGCGCAGCCTGATCCCGGCAATCGCCCTGCCCCACCTGCACCACTCCAGTTTTGCATCCTGTTCTGATACGGGCGACCCGGACCTCCTGGCCACCATGGATCAGCAAGCGCAGGCGCTCGCTCCCGCGCTTCAAGCTGCGGTGGAGCGTGCGCTGTCCGAGCACCGGACGGTGGTGGTCGAGGGCGTGCACCTGCTGCCGAACGAGACCCTGCGGTTCCGGGGCACCCGGGTGCTGCGCGTCCTGCTGACTGCTCCCAGCGACCGGGTGCATCACGCGCGGTTCGTGCAACGGGCGGCCGATACCGGGGGTCGCCGACCGTCGGGTCCAGCCACTGCCCACCTGTCCGCGCTCCGGGAGATGGAGGCTGCGCTGGTCACCCGGGCGCGGGGGACGGACGTGCTGATCCTTCCATCGGACGGGGCCACGCACCGCGCACTTTGCCGGCTCGCCTTCGAGCACCGGTACGGTGTGGCCGCCGGTCCTTGCCCTTTAAGCCAGGCCCCCCACCTTGCCCCAGGGGCCCGGATCGGGGCCTGACCATGGCTACCCTGCACCTGGGCTTGAACCGTTTCTGGGAGTGGCTGGCGCCCTCCGACCCGGAGTTCCGGGACGTTCGGCACACCGAGCCCTTGCTCAAGGGAGAGACGGCACCCATCCGGGCCACCCTCCACGCCAGTGAACTCACCGCGCTGCTGAGAGCCCTGGACCACAGCACTCCCCCGAGCATCATGGTGCACGACCGGAGGGGGAACGCGCATGTCATCAACCTGGAGCGCGTGGCCTATGTCCGGTGCAAGTGAGCCGCGCCCGGAAGCGGCAAGAAGGTCAGGCCTCGGCGCCGCCGCCCGCACAGGACGTCCTCAGTGAACTGATCGGCCGTACGCGCTTCATGGTGCTGCTTCCCGTCGTGGCAATTGTGCTGGCGGCCTTCAGCCTCTTCTTGCAGGGGGCCTCGCTGGCCCTGTCTACTCTCTTCCAGACCTGGCGGGCCGTGGTGACTGGAGGCGGTGGGCAGGCGGGCAGGCTGACCGCCGATGGTCTGGAGGTCGTGGGCACCATGCTGATGGCCGCCATGTTCTACCTGATCGGTGTGGGGATCTACTCCCTGTTCATCCGGCCATTGAACCTGTCCTCGGCGCTGGAGGTCGAGAGCCTGCCGGAACTGGAGCACAAGGTCGTCTCAGCCACGCTCGTGTTGCTGGGCGTCACCTTCCTCAAGCAGTTCGTTCGCTGGCAGGGGCCGCTGGAGACGCTCTTGTTCGCGGCAGCATTGGCCCTGACCACGGGGACGTTGGTGCTGTTCCAGAGGGTGCATCAGGGGCATGACCTTCGCCCCCCCGGAGCGGTTCTGCGGGCCCGGCGGGAATTGTTCGAGCACGGGAGTGAAGGGGCAGGAGGATCTCATGGGCCAGAACACGCCCGCGACGCCGCATCGGAAGACGGGGCCGTGGCAAAGGTCAGGAGCGGGGCAAACCGCTGAACCCGGTAAAGATGCTCCTGGAGGCGGACCTGGCCGCCCTCCATTCACTGAGGCCAGCTACCTCCGCTGCCGCCAGGCGTCGCTCAAGGCCTGTGCCCCCCGCACCAGGACCACCGCGCCGTGAGGTCGCGGCTTGAGCAGGAGGCGTGCTGGGAACTCAGTGCCGGACTTGCACTTCGGCGACCGGGGACGGGTTCAGCACCTTGGGGACGTTCGTCGCCAGCACGTACAGGCCCATCACGACCAGAAAGCCCGCGAAGCCCCGCTTCAGACTGTCGTTGGAGATATTCTTGCCCACCCGCGCCCCCAGAAAGCTGCCCAGGATGCCGATGACGGTGAAGATCGCAATCAAAGTCCAGTTTATGGACAGGTTCTGTTCGGCCAGCACATTCACGTACTTGGCGAAGCCCGCGAAGCTCTTGGCGGCGATGATCAGCAGGCTGGTGCCGACGGCCAAGCTCATGGGCAGGCCACCCAGCAGCACCAGCGCGGGAATGATCAGGAAGCCCCCGCCCACGCCCACCAGGCCGGTCAGGGCGCCGACGCCCAGGCCCTCGGCCCCGATCTTGAGGGGCGAGCGCGTGTGGGCCGACTCGCCTTGCGGCTGGGCCTTCGCGGGCCGGAACATCATCACGGCGGCGAGCAGCATCACCACGGCAAAGAGCAGCAGTTGCACCACGCCGCTGAGGTACACGCTCAGCGCCGCGCCCAGAAAGGTGCCCACCACGCCGGGCACGCCGAACCACAGCACACTGCGCCAGTCGATCTGCCGCTTCAGCGCGTAGGGAATCGACCCGATCAGGCTGATGCCGCCCACGATGGCGAGGGACTCGGCAATCGCCAGCTTCTCCGGCTCGCCCACGAGGTAGACGAGCACCGGCACCGTCAGGATGGACCCGCCCGACCCCAGCAGCCCCAGCGAGAGGCCGATCAGGGCCGCGCCGATCCAGGCGAAGATCATGGCTGCTCGCCGCTCGTCACCTCGCGGCCCTCACGCATCCAGGCCGCGGTGCCCCCGGAGAGGTTCATCAGCCCGGTCTTACCCTGAGAGGCGAGGGAGGCCGCCGCCTGCGAGGACCGGCCCCCGCTCGCGCAGACCAGTACGGTGTTCGGCTCGATCTCGCCTTCGCGCCCGGCGAGTTCACTCAGGGGGAGGTTCACGGCCCCGGGAATGTGCCCGGCGGCGTACTCCTCGCGCTCGCGCACGTCCACGAGGCGGGCGCCCCCCCGCTTCTTGCCTTCAAGTTCGGTGGTGAAGATGTCCTGGTAGGTCATGGGAAGCTCCTTTCAGCAAGGGGCGGAGGCGGCGCCCCCTGGGCCGCCTCCACCCGGTGGGGGTTAGATGGACGTTTCCTTCTCAGTCTTCGCCCAGGCGTCATAGCCCCCGGCGAGTTCCAGCACGTCGAACCCCTCAGCACGGAGCAGGCTGGCAGCCGCAGCGCTGCGTGCTCCGCCCTGGCAGTGCACGACGATCTCGCGGTCATGCGGCAGGGTGTCCAGCCGCCACGGGAGGCGTCCGGCGTGCAGTTGCCGCGCTCCGGGGATGTGGCCCTCCTCGTACTCGGTCTTCGCCCGCACGTCCAGAATCAGCGCACCTTCGTGCGAGCCGAGCTTGGCCGCGGGGATGGGCTGGGCGGGGACGGTTTCCAGGCCTTCAGCGCTGGGGATGAAGCCCGTCACGTGGTCCAAGCCCACCATCCACAGCTTCCGACGCAGGTCCTCGGCGCGGTTCTCAGGGGCAAGCAGGATCAGCTCGCGGCCCGGGGTCAGCAGCCAGCCTGCCCATGTCTCCAGGGTGCCGCCGTCGGGGATGTTCACGCTGCCCACGGGCGCGGCAGCCTGGTGCTCCTCTTTCTTGCGGGTGTCGATCAACCGGGCACCGGCAGCGACCTTGGCCTTCACGCCCTCGGCGCTCAGCTCGGCGAGCGGCTGCACCTCACCCAGCAGGGCGGGGCCGTCGCGGTTTTCTAGCTTCATGCGCCCGTAGTACAGCGGCGCGTCGGGCTGGCCTTCGAGGAGTTCCTTCGTGAAGCCCTCCTCGTCCCCCTTCTCGACGAGCTTGCCCCACCAGCTCAGCGCCCGCTCATAGCCAACGGTCGTGGTCGGTACTGCGCCCAGCGCCTTGCCACAGGCACTCCCCGAGCCGTGACCAGGCCAGACCTGCACGTAGTCGGGCAGGGTCAGAAACTTGTCGCGCAGAGAAGCGAACATCTGCTTCGCGCCCACGTAGCGCGTGTCCTGTCCACCCGCCGCCTCGTCCAGCAGGTCCGGGCGGCCCAGGTCCCCGACGAACACGAAGTCGCCGGTCAGCATCATGCTCGGCGTGTCGCCCCGGGGCGTATCAGTGACCAGAAAGCTCATGTGCTCGGGCGTGTGGCCCGGCGTATGGACGGCCTGGATGCGGATGTTGCCCACCATGAAGGTGTCCCCGTCATGGAGGTTTTGGTGTTCATCGTCGTAGGTGTAGTAGGTGTACTGCCAGCCTTCGCCGCCCTCGTCGGAGAGCAGCAGATTCGCGCCGGTCGCCTTGGCCAGTTCGCGGCTGCCGGAGAGGTAGTCGGCGTGAATGTGCGTCTCGGTGACGTGGGTGACGCGCAACTTCTGGCTCTTCGCCTCTTCGAGGTACTGGGCAATGTCGCGGACCGGGTCCACCACCAGGCACTCGCCGGTCTTCTGGCAGCCGATCATGTAGGACGCCTGGGCGAGGTCCGTGTCGTAGAAGCGCTTGAAGTACATGGCGAGATCGTATACCCCCCCCCCTATCCTGTCAAATACCCAGGGGGGTATACTGTTCCCATGACCGCGACCGTCCCCGTGAGTGACCGTGAAGCCGAAAAGACCAAAATTCTCAACCGACTGCGCCGCCTGGAGGGACAGATTCGGGGTCTCCAGAAGATGGTGGAGGAGGAGAAAGGCTGCGTGGAGGTGATGAGCCTGTACGCCAGCGCCAAGAGTGCCTTCGAGTCCACCGGCGACGTGATCCTGGAAACCTACGTGGAAATGTGCCAGGCACGCGGGGAGAAGCCCGCTGACCTCGTGCGGCTGCTCAAGCTCGCCCGTTGAGGGACGCTCTCAACGTCCCGGAACTTCGCCGAATGCACATACCCCGAAGAAGTTAGGGCTCCCCTGGGGAATGCCATGAGCAGAGCCGCTGGAAAAAGGGGACGAACTTCGGGGTCAAATCGAAGAAGCGAACTCCTTGCGGGAGGTGGTGTGGGAAACCGTCAAGTTGTGGCGCAAGCACCACCTGACCTACGACCAGACCAAGCACGTCGTCGAGGACGCCAGGCGAGCCCTGGGGCTCGCCGCCCCCAAGGAGCGCAGGCGCACGGTGGACCGCCTCGACCGTGAGGAGATCGAGCGGCTGATCGAGGCGGCCTACCGACGGGCCAGTGGGTATGGGCTGATGGTCAAGACGCTGTTCTACACCGGGGCACGGGTCTCCGAGTTCGTCAACATCCGCGTGACGGACCTGCACTTGGCCTTGGACCGGTAATGCTCCAGGAAATCCTTCCAAAATCACCCGCCCCCTTGCGAGGGTCGGGCACACTGGAGGGAAAGTATGGGGAAGCAACGGAAAAACTGGCCGACGGACACCAAGGAGCAGATCGTCCTGGC
>NZ_WBSL01000014.1:0-35000 GCF_009377345.1 Deinococcus terrestris
AAGTGCTCAGCGAGCAGGGCAGTGAGGCTAGACTGAGGGGGTCGGCTCCGGGTGTCTTTCATCGCAGAAAACACCGTACTGGAGCCGACTCCTCATGCCTTGACCTGACTTTTGACCCCCAGAGAGGCGGGTGACACCATCGAGCGTGCTATCGAACCGCTCACCGACCAGAGCAGACTGGGTGCCGCTGATCTTGGCGACGACGCCCAATTCCTTTTCGTAGACGGCCGCGATGCGGGCCGGTTCCACGAACACTTTGTCAATCGCCAGGTAGGTCACCAGCGGCAGCGCCAGCGCGATCATCCACGCCGCCAGGAAACTCCCAACGCAGAGCCACACCACCTTGGTTTGTCCCCAGAGCGTGAGGGCGACCCCAATGGGGAAGAGGTAGATCCCAAAGAGCACGGTCATCCCCGAGATGTAGATGATGGTGGCGTAGGCGGAAATGAGGCCCTGCATCAGGGCCAGGGAAAAGTTCAACTTGGCCCCGATCCTCGCCATCGTGCCCGCTGCCTTCTTCCCCGCCTCCTTGAGTGCCGCGCCTCCAGTGCCCTTGGCGGTGGCCGCACCGACCGCCCGCAACTCGGGGGCCGCGAACGTTGTCGCGGTGACGGCGACTTTCCCCAGTACGCCGACCAAGATTTTGCTCGACTCTTCGAGTTTGGCATCCACCGCACCCGTGAACATGGAATTGGCCCAATTGACCGAGTTATTCCAACTGGTGAGCGCCGTGTAACTCACGCTCATATTGCTGGCGTTGTTAAACGAGATGCTCAGCAGAAACGAGACTGCCAGGGCTTGCACGAACACACCACGCTTACTCACTGAGTCACCGCTGGTCACGATGCTCCAGCCGCGAACCAGGAAGCCCAAGGTAGCGATGACGGTGGCAAGGGTCATGATGATGGTCGGTAAGCCAACCTTTTTAGCTTGATTCGCTGCCTCGTACAGATTGGAAGCTGGATCGCCCAAGGTGATTTGCTGGAACCGCTCGAAGGTGCCTACACTGCGGGTCACGTAGTTCTGAACGGCTTGGTGGGTGGCGTCAATGTCCGCCTCGACGTTCTGGGCCAGGCAGAGAGACAGCCCGACTAGGGGAAGCAGGGTGAAAAGCACCCTCAAACAGCGGTTCATGGGGCAACCTCGCTGAAGTCCACTCGTTCCTTCTGGCCGCCGAGCATGACGCTGGCACTGGCGTAAGCACCCATGACGGCCTTGCCCTGCTCGATGGCCGCGTCCACGTTCTCCTGGGCCAGGGTCTCGATCTCCCGGTTCAATTCCTCTTCCCGGCTCAACATCTCCTCTTCCTGCTGCTTGCGTTCCAGCATCAGGGCGTTGTTGGTCATAACCTGCTGCTGCACCATTTCGCCGAGCTGGTTGAGGAGAGCGACGTTGAAGGTCGCGTCCTGCTTCATCTGCTCCGCATCCAGCCGCACCTGGAGTTCAGCCACCTCGCGGCCACTCACGGCGGTCGCCGCATCCCGCGAGAACGTATCTGCCCGGCCCTCCTGACCCGGGAGGCCCACAATCTCGGTCGCTGCCGCCAGGGCGGGCGCCGTATTGGCCTCCAGCGCCTTTGCGGCCTCTTCCTGGGCCTTCTTGGCGCGGTAGGCGGCCTCCAACCCCGCGCTTGCCTCGATGGCATCCTGAAGACGGGCGGTCCGGTTGCTGAGGGTAAGGTTGGGGTTGGAATTGATCGCCGTCTGGGCCACACCCCCGGCCGTGTCGGGCGCCATGCCCTCGTTCAGGTCTCGGCGGTTTCGCATGATCTCGCCGACGGCCCCGTACATCAGTTTGCGGAAGTCGGCATACTCGCCTCGCAGGGCTTCGTTCAACTGCTCGGTGTAAGCGTTCAAGGCGCCCGCTCCCATGTACTCGCCCAACTGACCCAGGTAGTCGCTGGCGTACTTGCCAACAACATCCTTGGCAAAACCCGACCAGTCGCCATTGATGATGTTGTCGGTGATAAAAACGTGCATGGTCCGCAACTGACAGACCCAGCGCAGATTTTCGCCCGTGTCAATCGGCACACCCCCCACGTTGTTCACCCTGCACGCCTGGCTCAACATTCCTCCCAGGTCATCCCAGCCTGCCGCCTGGGCGTGTCCGGCGCTGGCGAGAAGCAGCAGAACTCCAAGGACCCCCAGTTTCATACGACACTCCCGTGGGTCTCCAGAACGAGTCGCTTGACTCCCTGAATGACACCGCCGTGCTTCTCTATGTACCTGTCCTTTTTGGTGACTTCATCCTTACCACTGGCAAAGAGTGCCAGGCCGAACTTGCTTTCTTCGACCTGAATAATGTCGCCCACACGCTCACCCCTGTCGTCTTCTCCACCCTGCTTGATGAGCAGGGCAAATTCAGCATGTTTGCCGTTGATGGTGGTCAGCTCCGGCAGCTTCGTCTCCATGACTTTGGGCAGGCTGAGCACTTCCACCACGCCGGGCGCTTCTCCTGTTCGCCTGGCTACGGAGCTGGAGTAGCCCCCAACAAACAGATGTGAAAAACTGTCTTTGAGGCTGCCGAAATACTGGGAGGCGTGGGGGTCCTGTGTAGCGATCCCAAAGCTCACCCCGAAGCTGCGGAACACGCGCAGCATTTGCTTGATGTCTGCCACCTCTTCGGCCGTCTGAATTTGATTCTCAAACTCGTCAATAAAAATGAATTTGTGGATTTCCTGGGCGTAACTCTTTGCCGTATTCCACATGATTCCCTTGACGATGTGATGGGCAACCCGGCGCATGAGGGTGTCGGTCTCAGGAATGCCATAGGTGTTGAGGTAGATCAGTCTGGATGTGATTTTCTTGTTCGACTGACAATCAATGAAGGGGGCCAGAGGACTTGAACCCAGAGCCTTTCTCAGGCGAATCGAAACGCTTCTTGCCGCCGCGAGAACGGCAGGCTCCATCTTCTGCCCGGTGTCGGTATAGCTTTCAATGGTATTGAGCATTCTCTGAAAGTCGCTCATCTGTGGCCGACGGTCTTCCTCCTTAAATTGCTTATAGGTGGCAAGAATGGCTTGAATGATGGCAACGTCTTCATAGTCCTTCTTTTCCACATCAGAGGGACTTTTCACGAAAATACGGATAAATGCATTCAGGGAGGACACCTTCTGCCCATCAGGCTCAAAGACACCCTCCTCCAGATCAAAGATGTTGAAGCGAGTTTCTGAATCATAGCCAAAATTGATGATCTCGCTATCGGCCCCCGATTCTCTCAATGCCTTGAAGAAATATGCGAAGTCTTGTTTGGCATCCGACACCACCAAGACAGCATCCTTGTACTTGGTCAGGTGTGCCCCATAAAGACTTTGCGCCAAGACCGTCTTGCCGGAGCCGGGAGGGGCGAAGATGGCGAAGTGCGGAGTCTTGGTCAGCGGAGTGAACAGGTCAAATTTGACGAAAGACTTGTCACGACTCTGAAAAGTAATCGCCCCCGACTCAAAGCCTTTCCAAGGAGCAATGGGAGGGAAGAGGTCAATGATGTTGGACGTGTAAGGCTTGAAAAGAAAGTTGGATTGCTCGGCCGTGAAGGGGGCAAGCGCCAGGTATTGGAAGGTGGACTGGAAGCCGTAGCTGATGGGTGCGCCTGCGCGCAGGCGGACAATGTTCCCGCGTGCTTTGCGCTTCATACGCTCCAGTTCCTCAGCGGTGCTGGCGACCAGCACCACGCTCACCGCTGCCTCGAACCGGCTCTCCACGCTGTCCAACTTCTGCGCGGCTTCGATCTCGTCCAGCAGGTTTGCGGCCCGCCCATTGGGGATGACGCCCGGCGCACGCACCCGCGTCCAGAGGTCGGTCTTCTTCTTCTCCAGCTCGTTGGACACGTCGTAATCGTTTTCCCGCGTGGCCTCGACGATCACGTAGTAGGTGCCGTGCAAGCCGTCGGTGATGTGCCCCAGGTAGCCGGTCTCGGTGTACTCCGGCAGGCGAGCCAGGCTCAGCACCTCGACGTACTGGTCCCCGAGGATCGGGCCGGAAGCCTGAAGGTTGTCCACCCGGGTCGAGGTCAACTGCCGGATCAACGTCTGGTGATCGGGCCGTCCTCGCCGGATGCTGTGGATCTGGCGCTCGGCCTGGGGGATGAACGCCGGGGGGGTCGGCCAGCCGGGATTGAGGTAATAGAAGCACTCACCAAACACGTCCTGCCCGGTCATGGCCCTGGCGGCAAACCCGGCTGCCGCCATCTGAGCCACCGTCGCGGCCTGCGCGGCCTGAGCGTTCAGGGTGGCCTGCTGCACCTCCTGCGGGCTGGGCGGCTCGTCCATGCTGAACCGCGCGTCCGCCGTCGGCGTGACCGTCACGGTGGCGAAGAACTTCCAGTGAGACACCTCGCCGTCCAGAATCTTCCGCTCCAGCATGGCCGCCCGTGCCAGGGTCAACTCCCGCAAGACCGGATCGGCGCACCCGTCGGCGTAGCGCCGGGTTTCCTCGATCTCGTCCTCCAGCGCACTTCTCAGGCTGGTGTAGGTGCGGAACGTCTCACCGTCTGGAATCGCCAGATCAAACACGGTTTTCAAGGTGTGCTGACGCCCCACCAGCTCCTCTTCAGTGAAGTGAATGTGCGAGGGCGGCTCAAAGTACACCCCGTAGACAAGCCGCCCGTCCTGAAGAACCATGATGTTTTCCTGGATGTCCCAGTAGGGAAGCGTCTTGCCAAAAGACACGCTCCCCTTCGGGCCTTTACTCCGTTCCCGCTTCTGCTTGCGTCCGAACACGCCTCCTCCTGACTGGCCGCTTGGTCCTCTGCATCCTCACGGTGCCCGCCGCCTTGACCACCGCGTGGCCGACCTGCATCTCACGGGTGATCAGCAGCGGCACGGGCCTCTCGTCTACATCGGGCTCGTAAGAATCAACCCCACCAAACCACCAGTTCACCGAATGCTCGACAATTCCGGGATAAGGCATGAGTCGCCTTTTCACGGCGAAATTGATCATCCAGGCCAGGGCGACCATCACGAGCGTGAGAAGCAGCTTCGGGGCAGGACTTACGAAAAGCTTGCCCGCCAGAATGGTGGACAAGTAAAAAACGCCACCAATCACGATGAGGTCGCTGACGTCGAAGTAGGAAATGAACCCGAATCGCCCGCTGGTCATATAACAGCGGTGACGAAGCGGATTTCTTTCCCCCCTGGAGGCGTCTTGGCTCAAGATCGTCTCTGTCTTACGCGCAGGCCGCACCGAAGAGGGCCGTGGACACTCCGGCAGCGACAAGAATGATGACGACGCCGATGATGCCGCTCTTGAAGCTCTGGAAGGCATTCATCTCGGCAAACACTTTGTTCCAGCCGAAGATCAACAGGAGCGCGGCCCCAGCGACGGCCACCAGGGCGGGGCTGCTCAACACATTGACGAAGTAGCACCCCAGGCGCGTGAAGACGGTTTCCGGGGTGCCCCCCGTGGCTCCTCCCGGGGTCCCTCCGGTCTGTGCCAAGGCGCTTCCCATCACGGTGAAGACGAACAGCATGAAGACGGTCTTCTGGAGTCTGAGCTTCTCGGTCATTCTGACCCTCCTTAAAAGGACGTACCGAATTCGGTGACTCCCCGCGTCCGGCGCGGCTGATAGTAACATAACTATCAGCCTGTCTGGTAGGGTTGTCCCATGCCGAGAACAGAGCTCCCCAACGGTGCGGAACTGCCGGAAACCCCCTCCTCGGACGCCCCCCAGGAAGGCGACAACACGGCGCAGGAAAGAGCCGACCGCGCGGCCTCCAGCGCCCTCTCTTGGAAGGCCGTCAAGGAACGCTTCGAGCCCCGGGTGGAGCAGGAAGGATTCGACCTGCCCGAGCCAGACAGCCCGGAGTTTCCCTACTTCCTGGCGAAGCTGAACGCTGTCAATCCCTCCCTGACCCGCGAGCTGGTGAATGAGACCCGGCGCCTGCGCCGCGAGGTGGACATGCCCTCGCCCCGGGCGTCCCGTCGCCGCGAGCGAAACCGCGCCACGCGGCGCATCCTGTTCATGCGGCAGACCCCAGATGGCCGCTGGGTGTACGACAAGGACAAGGCCCCGGTGTACGGCATGACGGCCCTGCTCCTCGTCGGCGGTCTGATGACGGCCGTGTACGCCCTGCCACGCCTGAACGGTCAACCGGCGACCTCTGCCAGCGCAGCCGCAGCTCCCGTGGGGACACCTGAGCCTGCCGGGGTGCAGGCGCCCGCCAACCAGGCAGAATCGGAAGCCGCACTGGAGAGGTCGCGGGAGGAGTTGGCCCGGTTTCGGCGGGAGCGGTCAGCGCGCGAGGCCGCCGAGCGGGCCGCTCAGCGGGGGCTCACAGCGGACAACGGCGCGGCCACCTCCTCGACCACCAAGATCAAGCCCCTTGGTGGCGAGGAACCCAATCCCCCGGCACCACCGGCCACGCCTACCCGCACGGTACAGACACCGATCACACCGGCTCCTTCGGTCTACACGCCGGTCCCCCGGCCACCACCTGCACCTCAACCCGTCTCCACGCCTGCCCCGGCTCCTGCCCCCGCACCCGTGCAAGTAACGCCACCCGCGACCCCTCCGCCTGAGCCTGCACGAGCTGCACCGGCACCCGTCCGCCAGGCGGCCGTCACGACACCTGCCCCCACGCGCCGGGCGGCTCCCGTGACACCTTCTTCACCGGCACCCGTCCGCAGCGCCGCCGCCACGCCTTCACCCGCTCACAGGGCGGCCAGCGTGCCACCTTCACCCACCCGCAACGCGGCCGAGGGCGCGCCAGTGCGGACCCCGGCTGCCCCACAGCCTGAAACCCCGGATGTGAGCGCGTCCTTCGGGGCACTCCCCGTCATGCCCCCCCCTGTTGATCCTTCCCCCGTCGTCGCAAGCCCCTCCCAGGACACTTCTGCTGCCCCTGTGAGCTCTGCGGCCTTCGGCGGTGTGCCGGAGTCCGTCGCCATCCCCGGCGCGAGCGCGGCGCCGGAGGCTCCCAGTCCCCAGTTTGCGAGCGGGCTGGTCTACGAACGGGCCTCCCAGTCCACCGCTGTCCCCGGCGCCGCCTCCGGTGCCCTCCCGGCCGAGACGCCCTTCGGCAGCAGCACCACCAACCCCGCCTCGCAGATCGGGGCGACGGGTCCCTTCACGCCGCTGCAACAGGTTCCGGCAACGCTGATTACAGCCATCTCGGCTCTGAACGGGGCCTCGGTCCCTGCGGTGGCGGTCACGGCCGACGGAGGCTCCTTTATCGGAGTGGGGACGATCAACGCCACCCTGGCCCGGGTGGACATGACCTTCCGGCGCTACGTGGCGTCGGACGGGAAGGTGTACGCCGTGGACGCCATCGCCTACGCCCAGGAGGCCGCTGGGCTGACCCAAGGGCTGCGCGCCGAGATTCGGCCCGTCGCCCCGACCCTCGCCCTCGACGCGGCTCAGAACAGCGCGAACGCCCTGAACACCTTCGTCCAGAACGCGGCGAGTGCCGCCGCCAAGGGGGCTCAGGGCAACAGCGTAGCCATCGGCGACAACCTGACGATCTCCGGCCCCTCGGCGGCCAGCCTCGCTCAGACGCTCCTCGGAGGGCTCGGCTCGACCTTCCGCCTGCCGGAGAACACCCAGACCATCTCCCGCATCGCCAACGTGAACGGCGGCACGCCCATGACCGTCATCGTGGGCCTGGGGGGTGAGGGACGTTGATGCTGCAAACCCTCGTTGCGGCCCTCTGGCTCGTCGGGGCGGTGGTGGCCGGTGGTTTGGCTCTCCAGCGCTTCTGGCGGCTGGGGTTGCCCGCTCCCACCGAAACCGTCATCGCCATGACCTTAGCGGTTTCCTTCTCCTACTTCTGGCCGCGTATCCGGGGCTTTGTCGCCCTGCCCTCAGTGTTCCTGGTGGTGATGGCCGTCGCGCTGGTCCTGGCGCTTATCACTTTCCTCTTGCCAATACTTACCAAATTTCTATTTTTGAGGAAAAGTTGACCTGGCTCGACCCAGTCATGCTAACTTTATGCCCAAGCGTTTCTAATTTCCAGCGTTATCATCTACTCTGGGCGCAAGAGGAGCATTAAGTAGTTTTATATTGTCCCTGCCCACTATATTAGGAACTTCCTGAGGCTCATTTCGTAGTGATTCGACTAATTCACGAGCTTTTTCTTGAATACGCTTCTTATCTCCGAGGGTCAGTTCTGGAAAGTTAGTAACTGTTAGTGTAACAATAGAACGCCATAGGGCTAGGCGCCAATCCCTATCGTCTGGTTTAGGGTCCGACTCTTTTGCAAATGCGGTGATTACAAGTTCTTGTATAGTCTTCCAGCCAGGTAAGTCTTCCAAACGCTCATTTGGGTAGCTTCTTATAGCGGAGACACGCAAAACCATGTACGAATGGTTAATTACTTCGCGTTCTATATCATCCTCGTCCTTATGTAAAAGCAAGTTTTGCTCATCATCAAATCGTAGTCTTTCTTGAATCAACCTATTATTGGGGTTATGTGCTATAATGATATAGCGACCAGTTAAATGGGCCTCCTGTCCTTTTGGTGACAGATCTGCCTTATAGACTAATTGTGGGACCTGTTCATCTATACTAAATATTTTTTCTATTGCTTGGCCGTATTGACCAGCGATAGTTGTAGCAGTGCCCAAGTTAACTATAGGAATCAACTTTTGTACAGTGTTAAGAATGTCAATAACATTATCTAATAGAGAGTTCGATTTTGCTCTGAGAAGTGCAGATGTTATACTTACGGGTGTGCCTTTATATGGCACAAGGGAACACACAACAGCTTCTCCAAAGGATACTTTCTCTACACTTAACTTTTCAATATCTGCCATCGATGGCAGAAGACCATACTCTCGATCTTCGTGTCGAACGGAGACGCTTAATACGGGTAGAAACTCAGCGAAGAGTAAACGAGTATCCGTGATGCGTACTGCTACAACACTAACATTTAAATAGCCATCATTGACAATTTGTTGATTCCCGTCTTTTCTATGAATCGGTTGATGTAATGTGATGGGACGATCCTGATGGTCATTCTGATCGATTCCCGAAACCTTGATGATTTCATTGAGAACATCCATCATACCCATGCCATTACTCCTCTTACAAATAAGGATCGGCGAAAGTGATGACTCTTATCTTTAATATACGTCTTAATAAGTGTGCAAATTTTACAAATCCGCTTATCGTGTGCCTCCAAAATCTCAAACTTCTTTGGCAAAAGTGAAGATTAGTAAGAGTATTTGGATACGCGCCAATACTGTTCCACAAGTCCCTGTATTTGGCCGATCTCCTTCACCCCCCTCATCACGGCAAATTCGCCCCCCTTGAGCACCAAGATGACGGCTTTCCCCTGCACGATCACCATGCTCCCGGTAAACCGGCTGGGCAGGGTGTTGACCTGGGCACCCAGCGCCTTGAGCGGCTTCATATTCGGGGCACTGGCCGGGTTGGTGAGTACCCTGACCGTGATTGCCTTTTGCTGGAGCCGGGTCAGGATACCCCTCTGAAACTGTACGCTGCCGAACTGTTCCCCGTACAGGTCCACCGGCCCCTTAAGCAGCGCGAGGACCACGTTTACGTCGCTGGTACGCTCCATCCTTGGGGCAGAGTCCTGGGCCTGCTGCGCGGCGGCGCCCACGAGCGCAACGGCGGCACACACGGACAGAATTCGTTTCATTTGGTGACCTCGCCGTAGCTCGCGGCGGGGACACCCTGCACGCGGGGGACCTCGTACCCTTCGCCCACGCTGACCCAGGTAAAGCGGGTCTGCGCTCCCGTGTAGGGCAGACCTGCGGCGAACTCCCTCAGCAGCATCGGCGCGGGCACCGGGACGGGCGTGGGGCTGGGAAGGTAAACGTTGGCCCCGGACGCCATGTAGATCATCTGGCGCAGGGGCTTTGCCGAGGGCTCCTCGGGCAGCAGTCGGGGCCTCACCTCGTTCCACGCCTGGAACAGGTTGGTGTACCCGAACCGCTCGTAGGCCAGGGGGTTGTTGACCGGGAAGCGCCGCTTGAACTCCTCCAGCTTCCACACGCCGGGGGGGTTGGGCAGCCCGAGCACGTCACCCGTCTTGGGCAGCAGGTGCGCTCTGAGGGGCAGGGTAGGCCCGGTGAGGCCCTGGAGGTAGTAGGGGTAGGCCGTCCCCCGGAACACCCCACCGAGTCGGCTTCCTGCCTCCTGCGCCTTGTCCTTCAGGAAGGTCAGGTCCGGCTTGAGGCTCATCGTCGGCGCCACCACGGCGTCCGTGAGGCCCGACCACATCAGGGGGAAGAACTTGGGCGAAGGGGCCAGGGCCTTGAGCACGTCCTCGCCGTACTCCTTCAGATAGTCGCTGTGGGCTTCCTTGACGGCCTTGTTCACGCGCTGCACCGCCAGGTCGTGCCGGAAGCCGATGGGCTTGGGCGCGAGCGGGTTCAGGCTGGCCTCGGTGCCCTCGATGCAAAATAGCTTCGCCCCGAAGAGGTAAAAGCACGTCCCGGGCAGGTACATGATCGTCAAGTCCATGTCCAGCCCCGCGCAGTAGTCCTTATTGGGCACCTGGGGGATGAGGCCGTAGGTGTCCAGCCTCAGCCGGTCGCCTGGTGCCTGCTGGGGAACCTTGCCCGCGAGCTGCTGGGGATACATGCTGTCGTCCACGTTCAGGACGACCTCGGCGGGCCTGGTCTTGTCCTGGCCGGTGCTCCAATCGAGAGAGCAGTGGGTGAGCACCATCGCCGGGTTGTTCAGCCGGGTCATGGCCCGCCAGTAGTAGCGGTCCTCCAGGCGCTGCCACGCCGCCCGGAGCCGGGTTCCCACCTTGACCGTCTCGGTGTCCAAACTGTAGGGCGCGGTGAATTCGTAGTTCTGACAGGACCGCCGCTCGTTCCCCTGCTGAGAGGTGTTCTGCGCGGCGCACTTCTGGTAAGCCCGCAGCGCCTCGACATTGATGAACCAGGCGTGGGGAACGGGCGTCGTCTGGGTCACGGAGTAGACGTTGTTCCGCTGGCTGTAGTCGGGAGCTTCTTCAGCGTGCGCGACAGCCCCCAGGCTCAGGAAAAGGCCCACAAGAACGGCTTTTTTCATGGTTTGACCGCTACTCCGACGTACTTCCGGGCGAGGGGCTTCTGGGCCTGGGTGTCCACCGGCAGCACCTCGAACAGCAGGACGGGCGTGCCAAAACCGCTCAGACTGGCCGCGCTCAAGGTGGCCGTGCCCTGGGCGCCGCTGGCTGTCACCCGCTGCGCCGTGCCCGGCGAGAGCGGCACGTTTTCCGGCATCTTCTGGGCGGTGGCCCGCACCGTCGCCCTGGGCATGAGGATGTACGAGAGGTTGTCCCCGCTGGCTGCGTCCGTGATCTTGTACGTCAGGGTGCGGGTGGGGCCAGTCTGACCGGGGGCGATGGTGACCTCAATGCGTAGACCGCCCTGCACGCTTGTACTCCCCGCCCCACGAGCTGCGGGGGTGGTGGCGGGGGCCGCAGGAGGCCGGGAGGGCGTCTGCGCCGGGAGGGCTGGAGTGCTGGGACGGCCCGCGCCCGCCCCGGGCCTCGTCGGGGCTGAAGTGGCCGCCACGGGCCGGGGTGTGGCAGCGGGCGGGGGGGGAGTCACCGTCGTTGCCGGTCGTGCCGGGGTGCTTGGGCGGGGGGGGCTGGGCGCGGGCCTCGCCGGGGCAGCAGTGGCCGCCCTTGGCCGTGCTGAGGCGCTCGGTGCGGCTGCGGGCGTCGGGCCTGATGTGGCCGCCCCGCGCGGCGCGGTGGGTGCCGGTGCGGCAGCCTGCGTCTGGGGCGTGCCCGTGATGGTGTACTCGCGCACGCCGCTCGTGGCTTTGGAAAGTTCCACCGTCATCTTGAGGACGACCGGCGTGCCCGCACTCACCAGTCGGATGTTCAGGCTGGCAAACCCTCCCGGCTTGAGCACATCGAGGTAGATCACGCGGCCGTCGCTCTTGTCCACGGTGGGCATCAGGGCCGCCTGTTTGCTCGCGTTCACGCCGACGTTCTGGACCTCGCCGGGCAACGTGATGGACACCTGATACTCGCTGCTCGCCACGATCCGGCCGAGCTTGTCGTTGGTCAGGTCATTCACGGTGAATGTCCGCTGGACCCCCTGCTGCACGGTCCCCTGGCGCTGGGCCTCCGCACCCCCTCCCAGCGTCAAAAGCATGGCCGTCAACGCCGCCACTTTCACTCTTCCCATAGGCTGATATTAACATAACTATCAAAGGGCCGCGCTCCACGGCGCGACCCCGAAAAGCGTCTAGGACGGCTTAAAACCCGATGACTCCCGGCTCCTGCCCCTCGTCCTCGTCGCCCTGATCTTCGGCGGCCTGCGGTTGAGGATCAGGCTGCTTGGGCAACACGCCGCCCTGTGGCCGGGCCTTGAACTTTTTCTTGTTCCTCTTATCGCCCTGGCCCTCCGGGGGTAGGGCAATTTTCAATTCGGGGAGTGTGACGGCCTCCCTCACCACCTCGCCCTTTTCAGGCAGCTCGGGCAGGGGGAACGCCCCCGCGACCTCGAACGCCTTGAAGCGCCAAGGCTCCAGCCGGTACGCCAGGATCGGCGGAAGCTCGTTGGAAATGACGACGCTCTGCGTGGGGGGCAGTTGCCCAAACTGGCTGGCCGTGATGAGTTCACGTGGGACCAGGCGCACATTGGTGTTCAGCTCGTGCCCGTGCTCCTGTTTGCTGATGCCCCGGTCCTCCACCATGTACTCCCCACAGGAACTCGACACGAAGGCGGCGGTACTCTCCTTGTCCGCCTCGTTCCGGTCCACGGACGGCAGGAAAATCTTGGTGTGGACGTTATCGAGCAGGGTCGTCTTGCCCGCCTTGCCCCACCTGTCCGTCATCTGCGAGATGCTCTGCACGTACACGCACAGGTAGATGCCGCGCCCCGAGACGGTGGAGCTGTAGTCCGGCAGGAAGTGAGGAGTGGCGCGGTAAGCCTCGTCCATCACGCCGAGAATTTTCTTGCCCTTGGTGCTGTAGTGAAGCACGTTCATGTCGTATTTCCGGGTAATGGCGCGCACCATCGAATCCACCACGAGGTTGAACAGCGGGAGGGTCATGTCCAGTTCGGACTCGCGGAACACGAGGTAGACCGTCACCTCACTGTCCATCAGGTCGGCAGCCTTAAAGTCGTTCCCACCCGTCATGTGGATCACGCCATCCGTGGTGAGGTACTGGGCAGCCGTGATGAGGCGCTGCCACGAGTTGTTCAGGAAACGGTCGCCCCCCGCCGCCTCCCAGTCCAGCTTGTCCGGGTCCTTCGAGAGGAAGGCGTTCAGCCACTTGGTAATCACGCGGTCCCCCAGCGCGTGAAGGGACAGCGTAGCTCCCTTGATGCCCTCCGGGTGGTAGAGCAGCGCGTCCAGCGTGGGAATGACCGGCCACTTCTTCACCTTGGCCGCCCGAATGATCGCAGCCAGAACAGCGGAGGCACGTTGGGCGAAGATGGCGTTCTCTCCGTCCTGATTTGGATTCATAAACGCGGTGGCCGCACTGAAAATTTGTTCGTCGGTCTCAAGCTCGGCAAAGGGGTCGTACTGGTGACTTCTCTCCTGGGTACTGGGGTTGAGAATGAACACCTTCTGCCCGAGAACGTCCTGCCGATAGCCTGCGGTCGCTTCGGCGATTTCCCCCTTGATGTCCACGACAATCGCCGAACCCCTCCAGAGGAGCAAGTTGGAAGTGATGCTCAGGCCCTTGCCCGAGCGGTTCGGGCCGACCCAGAGGAAGTGTCCCAGCTCCTGCTTCCCCGCCGAGCCCGGACGGACGGCCAGGAGGTCCTTGTAGGCATAACCGATCATCACCCCGTCACCGGCAAGAGGGTCGTTCGTCAGGGATTTCAGTTCGTTCGACCCGGCAAAGTGGGCG
This sequence comes from Deinococcus terrestris, assembly GCF_009377345.1. Classification (NCBI taxonomy): domain Bacteria; kingdom Thermotogati; phylum Deinococcota; class Deinococci; order Deinococcales; family Deinococcaceae; genus Deinococcus; species Deinococcus terrestris. The sequence goes on from NZ_WBSL01000014.1 coordinate 13,772, forward strand.
TCGTAACGGGGCTCCGATACGGTGTCCTTGAAACAGTAGACGTACCATACGCCCGCAAGAAATGTGGCGATTGCCATAGGCCACAGCCGAAGCATCACAAGGTAGGTCGTGACGTTCGCAACGAGCATGGCAACGAAAAATCTGAGTATGAACCCAGCGTAATTTACCCTCACAGCAACCTCTTCGGGGCAACCGGAGATGTGATGCGTGACTCTTCGATCCTGGCAGCATTCACTCGCGTGTCGCGCATGGCGACCACTTCAGGACGCCATAGCATCCCCAAGGCCGCACAAAGCATCCCAAAAATAAGTCCTCCCGCGATCAACGCCTTGACAAGAAGGGGAGAACTCCAGGTCACGAAAAAGCTCTTGACACATGCACTCGAACGCAGACAGCTATCCCAGTAACCCAGGCTGAACCCACCCCCCTGTGTTGATTGATCGTAGGCTTCTCTGGCGCGTGCCACCGCGTGCATGAAGTCTGGTCTAAGACTGGCTACGAGCAGCACGAGAAAGACAAAGATCAGGAGTATTCCAAGCCATTTGACGATGGCTGGCCGCATATCCACGTATAGAGTTTGAAGTCGCATCCCACTCTCCTCACAGCAAGCGAGTTCTGCTACCCAAGTTGAATGTCAATACTGCGCTTCTTGAGAGTTTCCTCTTCCTCCCGCTCTATCTGCTTTCCACCGCTTTCTGATGTGTTTTCTCTATGGTTGAGACGTTCTTTCCAGTCCTCCTCGACACTCCTGAACAGTTGACGATGGAACTGTTGTTCTAGGTCGCCAGACTTGCGAATATTGAAAAAGTGCCCCCGTTCAAATCTTGAATCGGTAGGGATGATGATGTGGGCGTGGGGGTTGTTCGTGTGCCCCTTTTCCCCCGCGTGTATCACCATGTAGTATTTGCTTATTCCCTGGGACTGTAGAACCGCTTTTGCCCAAAGCTCGACACTCCTGGCGGACATGCTTTTGTCACCACTGCTGAGAATGACATGGTAGATGTACTTCTCCTTTGCATTGACCAACTGGTCTTCGAGGAATTTCCTGTCCTCCGGTTTTTCTTGAACGTTGATGGCTCGGTCCAACATGACGATATTTCTACTTGTGCGTTGGTGTAAGTGGTCGGGTCTGGTGGTTATATAATCGACGTTTCGCATCACCCCACTTGCTCGTCCCTTGGCAGGATTCGGACCCTTGCTACTCATCGTTCGGTAGCGACCTTTTACGACGGTCTTGAGAGGAGTTTTTCGAGGAGCACCTGCCCTGTTGCCCTCAGTGAGGATCTGTGTCTTGCCCCCGCCTCTGCGACTGGCCAGAACATCGTCAACAACCTTTGCCATAAATTAGTCGGCACTCAAGTCAGCTTGCAATTCCATCTGACTTTCCGGCTTGAGACGGCTCACCTTGTTTTCAAAAATGTTCTGCGAATTTATCACTCGTTCCTTGAGTTCTACCAGACCGTCGAAATGCCTTTTCCCTGCATCCCAGGTGGAAGCCCATTGCTTCTCCTCGTATTCCTTCAATTTATCCAACTTGGCAGCGCCCTTCAAAGGCGCAAGTTCGTTGCTGTAATAAGCCACAGCTTGAACCATCCGGCGGGCCGTTCCAGCTTCCATATACGTTCGTAACTGAAACTCAAAAATGCGCTCCAGGAACAGGTTCAATTCTTGCCTCACGACCTGTCTCACGGTGGGCAAGACCAGGGCGTCACCTTCCTCGTTGGCCTCGGCCTGAGCGGCGTATTCCAGCAGGGCTCCTCCCAGCTCCGTGACGGGCATTCCGCCCGCATTCGCCTTGGCCTTCAAGAAGGCTGCGACCTCGCTGCTGATCCTGACTCTTAGCAGCTCCGTACCGTCTTTCTTCGGCGTCATGTTTCCTCTTCAACAGGGGTTATGAAGGGGTTTACTTAGGGGAAAAAACACCTTGTCCAGGTGGTCCGCACCTTGTTCAAGTGCCACCGTGTCCTAGAGGTAGAAAAACCACACCTTGTCCTTGTCCTTATCCTGCCTTACACCACCTTCCAACCCAAACGGTCCACACCACCACATCTTTTGACCCGGCTGAGGCCCATGCACCTTGCCCCTCACCGCATCCCTTCCAGGTGGTTGCCAGATCGCCACGGTGCCCCGCTCCGGCCGAGGCCAACCCGGATCCAAATGAGCCTGGTGCCCCGTCGCCAACCGTTCACTCTCCGTTCCCCGCCGCTGCTGATGCGCCACTCGCTCCCACAGGCTGAGCCGGGGTCTGGTCCCCGGTTCCGTTGCTGCTCGCCGCTGTGGGCTGAGAGGCAAGCTGGTCGTCGGTACTGATCGGCACGAGCTTGGGCCGCCCCTTCTTCTTGGGTTGTTTGGAACGCTTGACCCTGCCCCGGCCCACAAGCTGCTGACGGTACTTCGCCGCCACCTCATCGAAGTCCACGGCTCCACTCCGCACGTCGTCGGCATGGACCACCACGCCGCGCCGGACCTTGCCGAGTTCAAAGGCTTGCAGCGTGCGCTTGTGCCACTTCTCGAACTCCGGGTTGAGCCGCACCATGTCGTCCGGGTACTTGTGGGCACCGACCTCAAACTTGTCACCGAGCGGGACGGCGGTGATGGCCCCTTCCCGCACCGCTGCCCGGAACATGGAGATGTAATTGGTGGGTGAGACACCCTCCGGCAACTCCGCTACCAGTTCGGAAAGGGCTTGATAATTATATAAGTATTTGTCCATGCCCCAGTTTGACACGTGCGGAGGGGAGGGCAACAGGGGTCGCTACGGCAGGAGCGCACGTCTGGGCGAGGGATGACGGTGACAGCAGCGGGACCCCAGGCCCGCCGCAAAAGTAGGGGCGTCAACATGGCCTCATTTGGAAGCAATGCTCACCGCTTTGCTGAACACCCAAGCTTGAGGAGGCGAGCAAGAGCTGCTTCACCTGTGGGCCTTGTCAAAGGCCTTCAGCAGCTCGCCAGCCAGCGTCGTTCAAGCGGTAGGTGTTGCGTGCAACGTACTCCAGATAAGGGTGGGGGGCATGTTCGCGGTCGTCCCGCATATGGGCGGTGACGTGCGTCTCAATGGTGCTGGGGTCGCCGCTCCAGCCGAGCCGCACAGCCTCATCCCGGAGTTGTCGGCGCGTGAGGGTCGGATGCCCTTCTTGGTGCAGGTTCCTGGCAGCCTTCAACACATGTTCCCACGCGGTCTTCACTTCAGCCCCCCTGAATGAACCCGGTAGGGTCATGACACCGGGCCTGGCACTTCTTCGATCACAGGTACTGCTCTGTCCCGCAGCCCCTGGACCTGGGGGTTGCCGTAGCTCAGCCAATCGAAGGAGAAGACCTTCGCCTGATCGCTGGCGGTTTGAACTGCCTGCGCGGCGGTGAAGCCCGAACTAGGAAGTCCCGTGTCCTTTTGAACCACCAGGACGGTGAGTGGGGGGAGGTTACGGTCCCGACAATAGTCCTGAATAGGGTCCAAGATCATGCCGATGCCTGCCGGGTGCATTCCTGTGGCCTGCCCCAGGTGCTGGTACGTGAGGGTCTGCCGGTGACGGGCGGCCCAGGCCAGGACGGCCCATGCCTGTGAAGCGCGTTCATATTTGTCCATGCTCCAGCGTAAGCCAGTGAACGGTTGAGGTGGACGGACACGTTGGGTGGTTGACGCTGGACTCTTCCGGCCAGGTAGTTCTGAATTAAGCGTCGCGCAATCGACGGCGCAGCTCGTCCAGATGCTCCTGCATCCGCAGCTCCGCCATTGCCACCGAGGCCCGGTCGCGTTCTTCCAGGGCCTGAAACACCCCGGCGCGGCACCCCTCCTCGAACAGCGCGTAGAGGTCCTTGCCCAGCGGTTTGAGCAGCAATTTCAGCGCAGGCTTGACCGCCTCGTACTGCTCGGCGGGCGGGAGGCCCGCCACCCGCGCCCGCTCCCGGTCGATCTCCTGCTCGGCCAGCCGCTCTGCCTGTTGCAAGGCGGCGACGGCCCGCTGGGCGGCTTCGGGCGACCCGGCGGGCGCCAGGTGCCCGGGCAGCACGTACTTGCCGTCATGACGCAGGTAGTCCACCACCAGCCCGCCCGGATTCTTCACCCGGCCCTCCTGCTGCCGGTGCCGCACAAAGGCCACCGCGGTCTCGACCCGCTCGCCATGCTCGCTCACCAGGGCAGCGGCGGCGCTGCGGCTGACCCCGACCCCGATCAGCAGTTCCAGCAACGCGGGGTCGGGGGCGTTGTCCTCCGCGAAGGTGTAGCGCAGGAGCTGGTGGCGGCCCCGGCCCTCGATCTCCACCCCCGCGAGGTACCCGATGGCCCGCAGTTCGTCGTGGGCCGGGGCCAGGGCGCGCCGCACCAGTTCGGGGCGCTCGGTCTGGATGCCGCAGGCCAGCCGCCAGTCGGCCAGCGTGACCTCCAGGGTCATCCGGCGCTGCCCCCGGGGGTCGAGCCGGTGCGCTTCCAGCAGCCGGTAGAGCGCCCGCGCGGGAGGCTGCTCCAGTTGCACCAGCAAGCGCCCGTCGAGCACCTGAACCTGCCGGGCACGGATGCTCTCCGCGAGCTGTTCTCCCAGCTTGATGCTGAGGGTCGCGGAGGGATCGAGACCGGGAAGCTGCTCCAGGTCGTTGTCCATCTCGTGGTAGCGAATCCGCTCGATGTACCGCAGGGTGTCGGAGCTCCACACCCGCCGGTCGCGCACCTGGTCGTACCAGCCCTCCCCCACCAGGAAGCCGGTGCTCCACAGCCGCTTGAGGCTGTCGCGCAGCCGCTGGTAGGTGCGGCCATTGTCCGGCAGCCCGGCCACCGCCCGCAGCTCGTAGGCGGTGGTGTGCAGCCAGTCGTGCGCCGGGCACCCGGCCCGCACGAAGAGGGTCTGCACCGCCAGGATGATGTCGGTGTCCACCCCATGCGGGCGGCCGTAGGGGGCGGCACACTCCACCCGGTAGGGCCGCCCGTCGATGACAAACTCGGCCTGCCAGGTTTTCACGTCGTCGTCCACCCGCGACTGGATGCTGATGATGCCCAGCCGGGCGATGTTCCGCTCGTCCCGGCGTTCGGTTTTGCTGGTGAGGGTGGGATCAGTCATGGGGGGCCTGTTGTTGTTCTTGTTTAAGATAAAAGATAAAAAACAACAACAAGGCGGAGGGCCTGCGGCGTCCTGGACGGCCTATCTCCGTGAAAACCACGCAAAGGTGTCGGGGATCAGGGGCCAAATCACGCAAAGGTGTCGGGGGTTTGGAGGCCCAACCACGCAAAGGTGTCGGGGATGGGCCATAGGAGGGGGGTGGCAGCGCAAACCACCGTCCAGCACGGCCCGTTCTTGCCAACCACGCAAAGGTGTCGGGAGCTGTGCCCCGAAAACCACACGAAGGTGTCGGTGCTCTGGCAGGCCAATCACGCAAAGGTGTCGGGGGGTCGAGGGGGCAATCACGCAAAAGTATCGGTGCGGGGTGTCAGGCGGCCTCTGACCTGAAAAACGTGCGCTGAGACGAGACAGGTTCACCCTCACTTTGGCCACCCTCTCTCCCTTCACGCAAAGCTGTCGGTAGGAGGTCCAGACCGGTTCCCTGGGCCAGCAAGGCGGGCTTTGCGGTACACCGACTCCAACCACCCGGCCCGCTCAAGCTGCTTGAGCAGGTAGGCTCCCGGGCGCCGCAGGTTCACCTCCCGCATGGCCACCAGGGTCCGCAGCATGGCGGCCTCCAGTTGCCGGAAAGCCGGGACGCCCCTGAATTCCGCCTCGCTGGCCCGCCAGAGCATCCGGCAATAGTGCGGGAAGCTGCCGGGGTCGCGGTAGAGCCGGGTGAGCGCTTGGGCGGCTTCCCCGATGACCTCCCCGCGCCGTTGCGGGTGTTCGCTCAGCACCGCCTGCAAGCTCCACACGAGTTCCTGGGGGCTGGTCGTGTGGGCGAGGTGGGGGGAAGTGAGGGAATCTCTAACAACGGAATATATACATTCTGCCTGGGATAACGCCCACTGCACCAGGTACCCCATCCCTTCTCTTCTCCTCTGAAGGGGAGAAGATTCCCTCACTTCCTTCCGGGCCTGCCAGGCGGTGCGGCCCACGCGCCGGTCGGCCTCCAGGTCTCGGGCAGGTTGAAGCTGCCCCCGCTCATCCCGGGGCAGTTCCGAGGGAAAGATCCTGGCCCGGCGGTGCGCCTCGGGCCTGAGTTCCAGGCAGACCCAGACGCCGGTGCGGGCGCGGGTACGGACCTGCTCGCCGGTCGCCCGGTCGAGAAATTCGGCGGTCGTCCAGTCGCTCCAGGTAGCGAGCAGGCCGCAGGCCCGCAGGTCCCGGGTGGCCCGCTCGCACGAGGCGGTGCTCAGCCCGGTGGCGATGGGCAGCACGTCCAGCACCGTGAAGTAGGTGTAGCTGGTGATGTGCCCGGCCTGCTGTCCCCTGGCCCCGATCAGGGTGTAGGCCGCCTCGGCCAGGGCACCCAGGACCCTTAGGTTCCGCTCCACTCGGTCCGTCCGGAGATACGCCTTGCCCTCCTGGCCCTTGGCCTCCCGCTCGACCTGCATACGCCTACGCAGCCGTTCCCGCAGGATCGGTTCCGCCAACTGCACCACTTGGGCGGCGCGGGCCTCCGGTGTGCCGGGCCTGGGGGGATGGGGGAGCTGCCGGAAGGTCTGGTCCACCGCCCTCTCCACCACTGGAGACCAGTCGGGCACCCCAGCGGGCCGTGAAGGGGCCTGCTGGGGTGGGGGTGAGGTCTTCCCCCACCGCACACTTTGCAGGGCCATTCCTGGCCCTATGAGTGCTTTAGAAGGCGTTTCCTCCAGACAGGGGAGCACCATATGCGGCCGGTATTGCTCATACAGACCTTGTGAGAACTCGCGGGCCTGCTGCTGGCGCTCCCGCAACCGCTGCTGCGCGGCGGCGAGCAGGAGGCGCTCGGCGGCGGAGAGGTCACGAGGGTCGGGAATCAACATGGGGGGGATGCTGGTGGCAGCACCCTCCAGTGCCCCACTGGGGGGAAGGGGTTCGGGCAACACGGCGGCTCTCCCTTGCCAAAAGGGGGCGGCGTCCGCTACAGTCTGAGGCAGTACGGGCCTCGTCGACTTGAGCGAACTTGGTTTGGCAAAGACCTCGCGGTGGCACGCGGGGTTTTTTGCGGCTGTGGGGGGGCTCGGTTCAGTTCTGGATCAGGATGGGGTCGCCTCCAGCGGGAGTGTAACACGACCTTCTCGGGCCTATGGTGAATAGTAATAGAACTGTCAGGGGGTGGAGGGCAGTCTCGGGGCGGGATGTTAGAGTCTCGTGTGTCTGATGCTGTCCGGGTCTATACGACGGCCGCGTTCGCCCCGCTGGCGTCGGAGATCAAGCGCTTTGGTGCCCTGCTGTGGGACGAGGCCCTGAGCCTGTTTGGCGAGGAGCTGGTGACCCATGCCCTGCGCCGCAAGGTCTGCACGGTGCGCGACACCCCGGTTGGGAAGGTCCTGTATCTCCTGCACCAGGGCCGGCGGCTCGTGGGGGTGACGGGGTCCTTCACGCCCACCGATGCGGCGCTGATGGACGACGTGTGCCTCAGGCAGGCCGCGCTGAAGCTGGAGGAGGCGGGATTCGACCTCGATCTCCGGAGCCGCAAGCAGAGCGTCATCTACACCGATGGCGACCGGAAGGTGCTGGTCCTGGCGCGGCACGCCGGGTACAGCTTCGCCGCCCTGCGGCGGCTGTACCACGCGCTGATTGAAACCGGCGAGTACAGCGAGATTCATCTCTACTCGTACCTTGACCCGGAGGCGTTGGGGAAGCTGGCCCGGACCCTGTATGAACCGGTGACCAGCAAGCCGCTTGATCCGCAGCGGTTGCAGTTGCACCGGCTTGACCCCCCTGGTATGGAGGCAGCGGCCACCCAGATCACCGACTGAGGACCGTGTATTCCAGGCCGTCCCTGGTCAGCGCCAGGACGTAGCACATCCCACCCACCTCGACCCGGAACTCCCTGAAGAGGGGAAGCTCCAGGGCCAGCGCTTTGGCGTGCGCTTGGTCAAAGCGGGCCGCCAGCCGTGCCAACTCGCGGTGCGGTGGTTCTGCCTGGAGGCTCAGGGCATGCAGTTCGACGGCCCACTGCACGAGGGCGCGAAGTGCGGAAGTGACTGGACAGTGTTGGCGGGTACCCGGTGAACGGTCACCCGACCTGCTGGAAGACAACGACTCACGGCTGTGCACGTTTGCCCCTCTCCCTCTCAGCGAGAGGACGAGGATAGAGCGCTCCGGAGGAGCGCTGACGAACGCTCAGGGGTAAACGACCTGACGCACAAGATGTGCCACTGTGCCGCTCAACAATGGCGTTCCCGTGGGCAGTGCAGCCGACGTGGCGGCTCAGTCCTTCGGCGGGAATGGGAAATCCCCGGCTCCGAATCGCTCCATTCGTTGACGGATGGTCCGGCGGAGATCTTCGACCATTGGGGTAAAGCGGTGGGGGACGTGGGGTGGAAGCAGGCCATACTCGATGACCAGGCGCTCGGCAGTGTTGCGGTGGTCCAGGGATTTGACCGAGAGCAGGGCCATCGCCAACTGGGCCGCCACCACGACAGGCCGCCAGTAGTCCAGGTCCCCATGCCGAACCAGGAGTCGTTTGCGTTGGTACCGGGCATTGCTCCCAAGCTGGAGGTGAAGAGCGGGCCGTCCGAGCGCCCGCACCACCTCGTCGAGGGCCGCCAGCGGGGGCAACACTTGCCCGTACACCTCGGCTCCCCGTTGGCACCTCAGCACCGCGTCCGAGGCCGCCAGCAGTTCTGGAATAGGCAGAGGACACAGCGCCATGTAGGCGGCGGGCCGGGGATGCCAGCGTCTCAGAACTTCGGCCAACCCCACGGCCGACCCGTGGCGTAAGTCGCGCGCGAAGGCAAACACCCGCCTCAATTCCTCCTCGGACCGAATGACCGTCTGGGTCTGGAAGGCTTCCTCCGTCAGCGCGAGTTCCAACCGCATGCCCGCGAGCAGGAGGCGCGAGAGCAGGTCCTCGTCTTCGATGTCCGTCACTTGGTTCATCAGGTGGCGGGCCAGGCCGTATTCGCCAGACTCCAGACGGCACCGGGCTTCAAGCCAGAGGACGAAAGGGCGGTCGGTCGGTCCGGAGCGCCACTGCTGCTGGCGGACCACGTCGAGCGCTGCCGCCGCCAGGGCACGGCGCTCCGTGATGCGCCAGGGGGGAAGACTTTCAATCCTGGCCAGATGCCACAGGCACAGTGCGATCCAACCGATAATCTTTTGCGAAAAGAACTCCGTGTCCGCGGCCGAGAACACCCCTTGGACCGCCCGGATGACGGCGATATGCAGGGGGAGTGTGGGTTCTTCTTGGGCGGTCGTGAGGGCACCGTCGAGGTCTCCCACGTTCAGTTGAGCGATGACGAGTCCAGCTTTTTCTCGTATATATTCGCTCTCTGTCGGCTTCATGCCCCGCAAGACGCGCAGCCGCTCGGTCAGGTCCTCGTGGTAGCGACCCGCCTGGGCGATGGCGCTGCGGTAATAGCGCCTGGCCCGTTCGACCATTTCTGGCACGCGGGCCAGGGTCGCCAGCAGGATCATTTCTTTGGCCGTCACGACCGCGCGGGCATTGTCTCCACTGGCGATGCTGTCGTAGTGCAACGCCTCCAAAACGCGGTATTCGACCTCGGACCTGGAGACCTCGCTGTCCGAGTCGGGGAGCGTCCGCACCTCGTTCAGGAGACGGTGCAGCAGGTCTCCATACGGCATATCGCTGTCGTCGGTCAGCAGCATCGAGCGCCCACGCCGGGTGGAGTACGAGACGGCGGAGACGTAGAGCTGCTCCAGCCGCACGGTGGTGAGGGCGTGGGCGCGGCTCAGCACATCGTCCCGGCGCTCCTCCTGGTGCAACCGGTTGAGCAAGATGGCCGCTCGCGTCAGTGGAACGGCGCGGTCCAGCCCGCACAGGTCATCCGCGATGGCTCCGAGGGGGTGGCCATCGCGGATCAGGGCTTCCTCCCAGGCCACACTCTCGGCCCACTGGTCAAACGGTGGGGGTGGAGCAGCGGACACCTGGGCCGCCTGGGATCAGCTCGCCGTGGTGGTGGGCGAAGCCTGGGTGCCGATCTCCGGCTCCGGCTCGTAGTCTCCCCCGCCGGGCATGGCGAGGTACGCACCCGAGGCAGCGGCCACGGTGGGCGTCGCCTGCCGAAGACCTGCGCCCAGGCCAAACAGCACCAGCAAGCCGAAGAGCCCCAGGGCCGACCGCTTCAGGATGTTCATGGCGAGACTGTAGGAAATGGCCCTGGGGGCAACTGTGCTTAAGCCAACATCAGGGCTTGACGCAGGGTGCCGCTGAGCGTCTGGACCCGCTGGGGAGAAAAGGAGAAATTCACTCCAGCCGTGTGAAGCAGTTCGGGGAGAGGTCTTGTGTTCCCCAGACGAAGCGCCTGGGCCAGGCTCCCAAAGGCTTGGTCCGGATCCAGCCGCACGGTCTCCACGAACTCGAACGCCCAGCCCCAGGCCAGGGCGTACTCAATCCCCACCAGGGGGCGGCGGACCAACTGCTGGGAGAGGTACCCCAGATCAGCGTACGCCTCGCCGCTCCGGTCCACCCCGGTGGGGTACTGCTGCTGGATAGCCTGCCACACCTCGGCCAGGCGGACCGCAGTGATCTCCTCCGGGGTGGTGTAGAACCACTCCTGAAACTCGTCCATGACGCACTGGGCACACATGCGCGAGAGGGTCTGCTCGTAGAAGCGCACCCGGTAACGGTTGGCCCCGTCCATGTCAAAGAACTCGGGCAGGCGGTCCAGGGACCACAGCTCGAACACCTGAGCCACGAATTCCCGCATCTCCACACCGGGAAAAGCGTGCCAGAACGGCGCACCTGGAGCGACCCCCGTGAGCTGCGCGACGTGGCCGAGTTCGTGGAACAGCACCTGATAGGAGCTGGGCGTCGGGTGCAGATTCATCTGCACGTAGGGCTGATGGGACGCCGCCAGATAGTCGGTGTAGGACCTGGCTGCCTTGCCCGGTCGGGCCGTGAGATCCAGGTGACCTTCAGCGTACAGACGGGTCACGTGGTCACTCAGGCCCGGCAGGGTTCCGGCCAGAGTCCGCGCCACCTGCTGCATCACCTCAGCCTCCGTCCCAAAGCGCGGGAGCGCCCGCCCACTGAAGGGATTGACCGCAAGGTCCCAAGGATGTAACCGGTCCACCCCCAGCAGCTCCCGGCGCTTCTCCCGGAACTCGACCAGCAGGGGCGCGAGGGACTGGCGAACGTTGGCGCGAAACTGCTGGACCTGTGCCGGGCTGTAGTCGAAGCGTTCCAATCCCTGCCAGAGGTGGCGGTGGACCGTGGCCTCCCCGCTGCGCCGGGCCATCTCCCGGCGCAGCTCCAGGCTGGCGCGGTAGCGGCCCACCACTTCCGGCGCGATGCGGGCCAGCGAGGCCCGTTGGCTCAGGAAGGCGGCCCGCCTCAAGTCCCGGTCGGGCGAGGTGGACCACTGGCTGAGTTGCGCCGCGCTGACCTCCTCGCCGTTCCACTCGTAGCGCCGCTGAGCGTACAGCGAGGTGATCTCCCCGGCGATCACCTCCACTTGCCCTTCCAGGTCGCCGCTGGGCTGCTCCGCTTGCCGGGCCATGACCCGCAGGTACAGGTACGTCTGTCGCCAGTCGGCGGGCACCGCGAAGCGCTCGCCCCAGGACACGGCGAGGAGGGCGGTCTGATCATGCCAGGTGCGCAGCCTGGGCGCGTGCTGGGTCAGGAATTCATGGCGGGCCGCGCGGGCCTGCTCATCGGACGTGTTCGCCTGGAAGTCCCGCACCAGGGCGGTGTTGTGCTCGTACACCTCCGATTCCAGGGCGGCCCAGTTCAGCAACCACTCCCGAAAAGCCTGGTCGCTGTCCACCGTCGCCCCATGCAGGTGCTGGTACCGTTCCTCCCACGTGTGCTGCGTGGTCACCGTCATACCGAAGTATTGACCATGCAGCGGCGACCTGCCTCAAGAATCAGGCGGTCTGAGTGGGAGAGGAGAGCTCTCGGTGAGGTCCCGGTAAGAGACGGCGTGCCACGATGTAGGCCCATGCGACGGTTGACGCCGGTTTCCCCGGAGGACCCATGCTCTCCGCCCTGTTGATTCTGGAAGGTAAGGAGCCGCGCGCCTTCGACATGGTGTACCTCCGCCAGAAGAGCAGCCGGGAGGCCATCGCCGCCCAGACCTGGCAGTGCAAGTTCTGCGGCAAGCCCATGCAGCCGCGCATGGGCGCGATCCGCAGTTGGTATTTCGCCCACGCTCGCGAGGCCAGCGAATGCCCCTTCGAGGCCGAGAGCGAGAAAGAAAGCCCCCAGCACGTCGCCCTGAAGCGGGCGGCCGGGGAGGCGCTGCGCCAGCACTTCGGGACCCAGGTGCAGTCCCTGGAGTACGAGGTGCGGTTTCCGCATATCAAGCGCATCGCCGACGCCCTGCTGATCCTCAAGGACGGGACGCGGGTGGCGGTGGAAGCCCAGCTCAGCCCCCTGACCCTCCAGCAGCTTCAGGGGCGCACCGACTCCTACCTGCGTGACGAGATCGAGCCAGTGTGGGTCTTTCTGGAGGGAGAGGCGGGCGGCCTGAAGGAGGGCGGGCTGTGGGACAAGTGCCGCGACTGGCTGCTCAGCGAGGGGCTGCTGGTGCTGACGGCGCGGGCCACGATCACCCAGACCGCTATGACACTGCCTGAGCTGCCGGTGTGACGTGACGGGTGACCTGGGCGAGGGAGTGGAGCTGGAGGGGGAAGCGTGCCCCACACCCGACCGACGCGACGAGTTCACGGTGTTTACCCGCTCAGCCACTTTCAGCCTCACGGGCTTTGAGCGGCAGCGCCGCATCACCGGGTTCGAGGCCGCGGCGTGCCAGCCCGTCGGCGTACTGGTGGCCCAGAGGCTCCACCTTACCCCGCCCGTCGTGGCCCAGCAGACCCTGCGCTTTCAAGCCGAGCGGCAGCAGATGCGGGTAGCCTTTCACGACGGGCGCCTGCGAATTCACGCGCACCCCTGGACCACCCCTGGCATGGTGCGGTTCCTGGTCCGGTCCCTGCGGCGGTATGGGGTGCTGGAAGAGGCCGAGTTGCGCACGCTCTATCACCAGTGGCGGGCGCCAGGCACCCGGCTCGACTTCCTCGACCTACACCGCTACCCGGAAGTCTTCGTCCAGACCCCGGCCGGGCCATGGACGCTCACCACCTGGGTCCGGCTTGGCACCCCGTATGGGGTCCTCCCGAGAGACACCGGAGGCTGGAGCCGCGAATGGTATGTCCACGAGGCCGCCCGCTTCTGGCTCGCCCGGGGGCGAACCCCCACCGAGGCACAGGAGTGGGACGCCGACGTGCGGGCGCTGGTGGCGGCGACCCTCGCCACGCCGCCCCTGCCCCGCTATTTCGTGCCGTCCAGCGCGGGACCCTTCTCCCGGGTCACGGTGCGGGGTCGAGAAGCGTACCGGCTGGACCTCGACCACCTGCCGGAGGGACCGTACTTCACGCTGCGGGCCGGGGGGGTGGCCGTGACGTACTCGGTGGAAGGCCGCGCGTTCCTGGCCGACACGGCGGGGAGTGTGAGCGTCGTGACGCCGTTTCTGACCCGGCGCCTGCTGGAGGCCCTGTGGCTTCCCGCGCAGGACCCGAGCATTACTTGGCTGTCAGCCGGAGTGGCGTTCAAAGAGGCCCTGCGGCGCGGCGGGCTGAGCGTGTAGAGCTGTAGAGCGCCCACTAATGGAGGTTGTGTTGCATGTTGGAACTATCCCCCTGTTGATGAAGTTGCCTGGCTCGCCCATAAGCAGGCCATTGGAAGCTCCACAAACTGGCGCCATTGTTCGGAAGCGATGTTTCTCCAGCGTCTGCCCGTGTGATTGCTTGACTTCGTGCCGGTAGCAGCTTACTCAAACCGCCATCTGAGCGAAGCTTCCGCGACAAGGCCGCGCCCCATGTCGTGAAACAGGGGCGCGGTTGACCAGGCACGGCAATGGCCGAAGCACGGAGCCAGACCGGTAGGCTCAGTACGAGGTTGCCAGTGCTGAGAGGTACAGGGCTTTGGCGTCCACTGCCCCTCGCACGGCAGCGCGGACCTCCGGCTGTTTCATATCAAGCATCCAGAACTGACCGCTCACCTCTGCGACCGACTGAATGCGGCGAAACTCCCCGCCGTAAGTCTCCGCAAAATCCGCCAGTCCCCTGAGTTTGGGCAGGGCATCGGCCAGGTGATGGCCGTGCGGGTCAATCAGGTCTGCGACCAGGGTGCCGCCTGGCTCCCGGCTGAAGAAGACGAAGTCGGGCCGCATCGCTCTCCAGTCCCCGCTGGCCGGATCTGTATAGGGGATCGCCAACGACTCTTGCAGCGCCCGGCTGGGATTGCGGTACCACCCTACGAAGCCTTCGCGCCCCATCTCCTGCTCCAGCACCTTCTTCTCCCACTCGTTGAGGTCCGCTGGAAAGGCCCCGGCGTCCGTTGCCATCAGATGCATCAAATAGGTGGCGAGGTCCTGTTCGGTGCCATTCGGGAGCCGCTCCCTGCTCTCGGCCTGGGCCGCGACCGGGGCAACCAGGTTTCTTCGCTCGGGCTGGGTGGATTGCCGTTCAAGACGGTCGTATTCCGCTTTGCGCACGTCGCTCAGGCCCCGGCGTGCTTCGCGGGTCTCCGCCAGCCATTGGCGGGCCAGGCGGTCCGCCGCCCACTCCACGTACCGCACGAGATCCGGCACTTGCCCGGCGGCGGCCACGTCGATGTAAGCCTCCAGCAGGTCATCGTCCTGTGCGCCTTCGCCCGCGAGATGCTCGGCGTAGGACTTGCTCAGGGGAATGCTCAGGAGGCGCCCGGCCGCCTGGAACGACGCCAGGATAGCCCGTGGATCGGCACTCTCCGAGAAGGACCGGGTCACCGTGACGGTCCCGCCCATCCGCCCACGCACCTCTTCTCCCCTCATGGTCCGCACGTTCTCGCGGGCCTGGTCGAGCTTCTGGCTGTATTTCCGCGACTTCTCGTCCAGCACACCGTGCAGATGGGCGAAGGCTTGCTCGACGGCTCCCTCCACCAGATGGTCGCGCGACAGCGCGGCTGCCAGAGCGGTCAGGCGGCGGATCGGCTTCACGTCCTTGCGGGGCAGGGTCAGGGTGGGCAGACGCTCGAACAAGGTCCACACCTCGGGATCGACTGCCGCGTTGGGGTGCAGTGTGACCGGATCGAACAGAACGCGCCGGTCCTGGTTGGCCCCCGTGTCGTCCTCGCCCTGGCTGGTGTCCCCCTTGATCAACATCGCCGCCACGGCCTTGGCCGTCTGCCGGTCGAAGAAGGGCAGCAGGCAGTCGACCGAGTTGAGCAGCTCGTTGCCCGGAATGCGTTGGGCCAGCGGCGTCCGCATCATGCGGCCCAGCAACTGGGTGATGTGTGTCTGATCCTGCGCGGGCCGAAAGGACACCAGCACCTCGGCCCTGGGACAGTCCCAACCGGTGGAGATGGCGGATTTCGCCAGGAGAACCCGCACCCGCGTGGTGTCTTGAACCCGTTCTGGAGCGATGTAGGGCACCAATTCCCCCATCAGGGTCAGGTCCTTGTGCTCCCCGAAGACGTTCGCAATGGCGCCGGGCGGCAAGTCCGGCCACTGGGCATGAATGGTCTGAACGATGGCGTTCAGCTCCTCCAGCTCCTGAAGTTCCTGGCCTTTGGCGCGGTCGGCCACTTGCACCACCAGCAAGGGGACGACCGGGTCGATGCGCTGTTCGTGGGCATACTCCGCCCAAGCCTGGGTGGACGCCTTGATCTTGTCCACCGCCCGCCCCAGCAGCGTGAGGTCGTATTTGCCCTCCGTGGTGGGGATGCTCAGGACGATGTCGTCTTTCAGCAACCCAGACGCCTGCACCAGCTCGGAGTTCACGAGCACGGAAGGCAGCGCCATCCGCTCCGTGGCCCCCTTCATGGCGTCCTCGAACCGCTTCACTGTGGCGGAGATGCCCCACACGATGGGGATCGCCGGAGTCCTGTTTTTGCCGTTGATCAGCCGCTGAACAATCGTGGAGCGCTCATTATCGTTGCGGTCCCTGCCCATGCCCCGGTGGGCCTCGTCGAGCACCATGTACAGCGTCAGGTGCTCATCCTCGATGGTGTTGCGGATGGTGTCGTAGATCGAGGACTGGAGGTTGTCTGGCCGCAGCAGGAAGCCGCCTTCCTCCTGCACGGCCTCCCCGCGCACCAGCCGGGAGTTCTTGGACAGCTTCTGGGTGTTCAGGAAATAGACGTGGCCGGGGCGAAACTTCGGTTCTCCGAAATCCGCCTCGATCACTCTCAACCGCGAGTCCAACTCCGACGCTGCCGCTTGGAGGCGAATGCGCGACTGCTCGTTGAGCGAGGGGTCATCCGAGAACCACAGCACCACGGCGCCCGGATCGGCGGGAAGGTTGTATTCGTCCGCCCCGAAGAAAAGGGCCTCGATGACGGCCGCCGCCATCACTGTCTTGCCTGCGCCGGTTGTCGCCGTCAGGGAGAACTGCGACAGACTGCCGTCCCACTGATAGTTCTTCCGGGCCTTCGCCAGATTCTTCAGCACCCGGCGCACCGCGTCGTCCTGATAGTCGTGAAGCGTGTACCGCATCAGCCTGCCCTCCCGGAGTTGATCTGAAAGTTGTGCAGGTACGACTCGTACAGCCGCACCGAGGTCACCCCGCCGGGCAGATCGCGGCAGACCATCTGGAAGGCCGCGTCGTCGTCCGTGATCACGTACACCACCTGCACGCCCTGCGCCTGCGCCAGTGCGGCAAAGAATTCCCCTGCGCCGTCGAGGTTCTGAAGGACCCCGTAGCGCTCTGCGATGTCCCAGCCCTGCTCACCCAAGTCGTCGATGATCCGCCCCTGTGACCCGGCCCGCAGCCACAGCAGCGGCGCGATGCGCTGGAACGCCTTGTGATGGGACACCGAGAGCGGGGCCTCATAGGTCAGCGTGAAGAAGGCCGCGTTTTCCTCGAAGCCTTCCGACATGGGGAATTCGTCGGTGAACTTGTAGTCGCCCTTGATGGGGTCACCGTCCGGGGTCTCGCCCGTGATGGCCGCCCGGATGCGGGGCTTGGTGATGTGGTCGCAAATGCCCCACTGTTCCCAGTCGGGATCGCCGGGGCGCAGACCATCCTGACGAAGCTTCTTGTGCTCCTCCGCCGCGACCTCGTTGTTGGTGACCAGGATGGATTGGCGCCGACCGCCATCCTGACGGTTCAGGCGCATGACAGCGTGAGCAGTGGTGCCGGAGCCAGAGAAAAAGTCGAGGATGACGGCGTCGGGCTTGTCCGCGACAAAGAAGCGGAGGGCGTCTTCAACGGCGTAGAGAGACTTAGGAAAGGGGAAACGACGGTCAGGAAGAAACTGTGCAAGTAGACGACTTCCCTGCCAACCCGCATCGTGAGACACCTTAAACCATATTGTCAAAGGCTTCATTCCCTTGTCTGCGCCGTGAACCCATTTAGGATTCTTTACAGTACCAATTTGGGTTATTTTACCATTCTCGGCGGCTTCCACATATCCCGAAGTCAGATAATAAATCATAGATTTCTGGTGCTTATCATGTGCCAGTTGACCGAACTTTATGTAGCCTTTTTGGGCGTATTCAACAACCTTTTCTCCAGAAAGCCCCCAAGACATTTCTCTGCCGTTCGATAGGACCGGGAAAACAGCATAGGTCCCTGGGGGCGCAACAATACTATGACGATCCTCTAAAATATCAAGGGGCCGTCCGACAGAATGAAAGGTGGCGTCCTCATTGAGAAATATGGGATAAAATAAGGATTTGGCGCGAGTCCTTGACCCGTTAGCCCCGTTACGCTTAAGCCGTCCCCACTCTACTTCGTCACCCTGCCCGGTCGACGCTTCTTCCCGAAGCATATCGTCTCCTTGGGGCTGAGGGCTCGAGGCGCCGAACATGACGAAGTAGACGAATTCATTGCAGCGCGAGAATTCACCTGCACGAGCCGATCCCTTTGTGCTAATTACGTTGGATATCATTTGAACCCGCGCTTCTGGGAACGTCTGCTCCAGCAGGAGCCCCAGCCGCAGGTACTCCTTCTCATCAATAGTGACGATCAGGACACTGTTATCCGGATTGAGCAACTCACGGGCAATTTTGAGCCGCCGCTCCATGAACGCCAGCCACTTGCTGTGGCGGTAGTCGTCATCGCTCGCCACATAGTCGTTGTTGTACTTCCAGTCTTTCGCGCCCGTGTTGTAGGGCGGATCAATGTAGATGGCGTCCACGCGGTGCCGATGCGTGTACGTCAGCAGTTCTAGGGCATGGAAGTTCTCGGCGTTGATGACCGTGTGGAAGGGCTTGTCGCCGCCGCGCTCCACTCGCCCCGTCTCGACCAGTCCGGGATAGATGGGGTCGCGGAACTCGGCCACGACGACCAGGTTCTCCAGGGCTGCCCCGGTGGTTTGCGGCTCCTCGACATGCGCGTCGGCCACTTCGACCAGCTCGGCCCGTTTCGCCGAGCGATCAATTCGTTGCACACGCCACAGCCGCTGATCGCCGCGCTCCAGCTTGCCCCTGGGCGGCAGCACGCGCACCTTGTCGCCCTTGCGGACAGGTCGGTTGGGCAGTTCCACTGCTTCTGGCTGATGCGGCTCAAAGACCAAGCCGAAGGTGCGGCGCTGGGTCAGACTCCGGAATTCCGCTTCGAGATCATTCGCAAGCTGCGGATCGGCCTTGCGGGCCTGTTGCAGCAAATCGGTTAACCGTGACACCGCGACAGTGTATAGGGCGCCCAGGAGCGGCCTTCAGCACCCGAACGGGCGGTACTCCTTCAGTGCATCCTCCACGGCCCTGTCGCTGCCAATGCCATTCCTGGCGGTCCCCATGCCTGTGGCAACTTCCACTTTTCAATGGTTCGACGCGGGCTTGACCTCGACCCGCACCGCCCGCCGGTCCTTCTGCCGAGGCGTGAAGACGATGGTCACGTCGTACTCCAGCGCGTCGGCCTGCTGTGTGATGGTCGAGAGCTGGGGATTGAGGTCCGGGCGTTCGAGCTGCGAGAGACGCCCCTTGCTCAGGCCCCGCCGCGCCAGCACCTCGGGCGTCTCCAGGCCGGACTCCACCCGGACCGCGTGCAGCCCCTCCCCCACCGTCTCGGCGGTCAGGGCCTCTAAATAGGTCGCCCCCACATCTTCGCTCTCGGTCAGCAACCCCTCCGGCAGATGCTCGGCAGGCGTCACGGTCCCGTCTTCGTTCATCAGGGCAGCCAGGCGGGCAGCGCGGGCTTTGGCACGGTCGGTCATGGTGTCAGGACTCCTCTCTTCACGGCTTCGGCAATGTCCACGAGTTCGTCGAGCAGGTCTTCGTCGGCGTCCGCTCCCGGCTCCTTGTATTCAGCTCCGGTCAGCAGCGGGCGGCCGTCCCGCAGCCACAAGAAGTAGACCCGCGCTCCCCCACGCAGCCCGCCCCGTGTGGTGGGCTTGAGTTCCCAGGCCCCCGGCAGGTACTTCAAGGGCTTGGCGTAGCGGCTGTGTCGGCCCTCTTCCCGCAGGTCGCGGCACATCCGGATGCACTCGGCCACCGCCTCCCGGTGTCCAGCCCGGTTCATCGCCAGCAGGGTTTCGATGATCCGGGGATGCCGCGCCGCCAGCCTGCGGGGATGACGGGTGTAGACCAGGGCGGGCACGTGTTTAGTTTAGCCTAAACTGCCCCAACCATGTCAGGTCCACCTTTTAGGGCCTCCGTCAGGGTCGCTGCGCTGGCGCGCAAAAGGGCTAGACAAGCAGGCTAAGGCTGATCTGGGTGCGAGCGCTTTTGCCCTGACCTGCCGCAGCGAGGGCAGGTTCAGGTCTATTCTGGACGTTCCAGGTACTGATAGAGCGTCTCCCGGCTGATCCCCAATTCCCGCGCCAGGGCAGCTTTCGATTCTCCAGCCTGCACCCTGCGCCGAAGTTGCTGCACCTGCTCGGCACTCAAGGCCTTCTTGCGGCCCCGGTATTTCCCTTGCTTGCGGGCGAGGGCGATGCCCTCGCGCTGCCGCTCCCGGATCAGAGATCGTTCAAACTCGGCGAAGGCGCCCATAACGCTCAGCAGCAAATTCGACATGGGCGCGTCCTCACCCGTGAAGGTCAGCCCTTCCTTGACGAACTCCACCCGGATGCCCCGACGGGTCAGGCCACTCACAAGCTGGCGGAGATCGTCCAGGTTGCGCGCCAGGCGGTCCATGCTGTGGACGACCACCGTGTCGCCCTCGCGGGCGAAGGCGAGCAGGGCTCCGAGCTGGGGGCGGTGAACGTCCTTGCCGGAGGCCTGATCGGTGAACACCCGGTCGACCTGGGTCTGGTCGAGCTGGCGTGCAGGGTTCTGGTCGAGCGAGCTGACGCGGGTGTAGCCGATGCGTTGACCGGGCAAAGGGTGTCCTCCAGGGTGAAGTGTCAGGCTGAAGTCTATGACCTGACAGAATAAGTTTCAGGAAAACTCAGAACCAATCCTATTCTGACAGTCCCTGCCGATCTTCTCTGACGTCAGTCTGAGGTGTACCCCAAGCTGACAGCTCACCCCTCAATGACGATGGAACGACCTGCACCCTCCGGGCCGCATTCCTTCCCTACACCTGTATTTCTGTACAGACTTGCTCTAGACATTGCTACAGTCAGGTGTGCCCCGTCTCGTCCTCCTCGCGCTGACCATCCTGTGCGTCGTCCTCGACCTCGCCCTCAAGAGCTGGGCTCGCGCAGAACTGCCCGGTGAGGTGCGGCCCTGGCTTCCCGGCGTCCTCGACCTGACGCTGACCTACAACACGGGCGCCGCGTGGAGTCTGTTGTCCGGCTCGGCTCTGCCGCTCGCACTGGTCCGGGGGGCGGTGGGACTGGGCCTGGTCATCTTCCTGCTGCGGCGCCCCCAACCGACTGGGCAGGCCATCAGCCTCAGCGTGATCGCCGGGGGAGCCCTCGGCAACGCCATCGACGGCCTGAACGCCGGGCGCGTGACCGACATGCTCGCCTCACCGGCGCTGTCAGCGGTCACCCGCGCCCTGGGGCAAGGCGACTTCCCGGTGTTCAACCTCGCGGACGTTTGGGTGGTCGGGGGGGTGCTGCTGCTGCTGTTCGTGAGCGTCAGGGAGGATCGGCGCCGGGGGCAGGTGCCCGCTCCCTCTCCCGAGGAGCCGTCCTCCAACCGTCACCCTTCAGCTTGATATCTGTACATTCATACAGATATCATAGGGTATGACAAGTGCCCCCTCCACCCCAGGGACGCCCCTGCGCTACTTCGTGGAACGGATGGATTGCGCCGACTGCGCCCGCACGGTGCAGAGCGCCCTCACCCGGTTGCCCGGCGTGGACGCTCCAC
>NZ_WBSL01000014.1:40000-46248 GCF_009377345.1 Deinococcus terrestris
TCCGCTCCAATAATTCAGCACACCAGCCTGTCATTGACGCCCTGGCGCTCGTCAAACGCTACCTGAACAGCAAGGCGCTCAACTATTCCACTTTTGAAGAAATCCCCGTGCAGGGCGTGATCGCCAGGAACATGCAGGACCTCATCCTGGAGACGAACGAGGACGGCGAGGTCCGGCTGAACCGGGTGAACTACGAGGTCTGCGTCCTCGACGCCTTGCGGGACGCCCTGCGTTGCCGGGAGGTCTGGGTGGTAGGCGCCGACCGCTACCGCGACCCGGACGCCGATCTACCTGCGGACTTCGAGCAGCAGAAGACCGAATATTTCGCGGCCCTGAAGCAGCCCCAGGAGGCGACCCAGTTCGTGACGGGGTTGCGCGAGCGGCTCCATGACGCCCTGGTGCGTTTCCATGCGGATCTGCCGAAAAACGAGAAGGTTCGCGTCGTCTCCAAGGACGGGGGACGCTTCGGTGTGACGCCGCTGGACCCGCAGCCCGAGCCGCCCACCCTGGGGGCGATGAAAGGGGAGCTGGGGCGACAGTGGCCGGGCACCGGCCTGCTGGACATGCTCAAGGAGGCTGACCTGGACGTGGGCTTCACCGACCTGCTGCGCAGCGTGCTGACCCGGGAGATTCTTCCCCGGGCGGAGGCGCAGAAGCGCCTCCTGCTGTGCCTGTTCGGGCTGGGAACGAACATGGGCCTCAAGCGCGTTGCCTCCGGCGACACCATCACCCCCGATCAACTGCGCTATGTCCGCAAGCGGTACATCACCCGCGAGGGCCTGCGGGCGGCCAACGCCCAGCTCGTGAACGCCATCCTGGCGGCGCGCCGCCCCGACCTCTGGGGCGAGGGGACCACGGCGTGTGCCTCGGACAGCAAGAAGTTCGGGGCGTGGGACGGCAACCTGCGCACCGAGTGGTCGGTGCGCTACGGGGGCCGGGGCGTGATGATCTACTGGCACGTCGAGCGCAAGGCCACCTGCATTCATTCGCTCCTGAAGACCTGCTCTTCTTCCGAGGTGGCCGCCATGATCGAGGGCGTCCTGAGGCACTGCACCGAGATGGAGGTGGAGCGGCAGTACGTGGATTCCCACGGCCAGAGCGAGGTGGGCTTCGCCTTCACCCACCTGCTGGGCTTTGACCTGTTGCCACGGCTCAAGGACATTGCCGGGCAGAAGCTGTACCTGCCGGACCTCGCGCTGAGTGAACAGCTTCCCCTGCTGAAGCCCGTTGCCGCGCAACGGGCCATCCGGTGGGAGCTGATTGAACAGCAGTACGAGCCGATGGTGAAGTACACGACCGCGCTGCGTCTGGGGCTCGCAGACCCCGAGTCCATCCTGCGGCGCTTCACGCAGGCCAATGCCCAGCATCCGGTGTATGCGGCCTTGAAGGAACTCGGCAAGGTGATCAAGACGATCTTCCTGTGCGAGTACCTGGGGAATGAAGCCCTGCGGCGGGAGATCCACGAGGGATTGAACGTCGTGGAGAACTGGAACGCGACGACGGACTTCGTGTTCTACGGCAAGGGGGGTGAGATCAGCACCAATCGGCTGGAGGATCAGGAGGTCAGCATGTTGTGCCTGCACCTGGTGCAGAACTGCCTGGTGTACGTGAACACCTTGATGCTCCAGCGCGTGTTGGAGGACGACCAGTGGCGGGAAAGGATGACCGCGGAGGATTGGCGGGGCCTGACGCCGCTGATCTACCAGCACGTGAATCCGTACGGCATCTTCCGTCTCGACATGACCACCCGGCTGGATTTAGGGCGGGCCGCAGCCTAAGCGCGACGCAACAGAGCGGCCAGGTGAACCAGCACCTTCCTGTCTAGCCCTTTTGCGAGCCAGCGCAGCGACCCTGGCGGAGGCCCTTTTACGGCTCCTCGAACAGGTTCCCTGACAGGCCGACCAGAAGCGTGTGCCTCGCCGTCCGCTTACAGATTTTTATATGTTTACATATAAAAAAGTAAAAAAGCATTGGATCGACTGTCTCGGCCATTCCATCAGCCAACCTGACTGTCATCCCGGCGCTTCCACGGTTCGTTCCTGGGATACCTGTAGGCACTCTGCACGGCCTGCCTCGCCTCTCCCTGTGTAAACGGCGTGCGCTTGACCCCCTGAACCCGCGTCACGTACTCCTCGACGTGCCGCAGCGCCTCGTCCTCGCCGTAGCCGTTCGCGTGCATCCACAGGCCAAACATAAACGCTCCCCGGTTGCGGCTGATCGGCGCGTAGGCTGACGCCCGGTCGAGCATCAGCCACACGGGAACCCGCCCGCCCTGGTCGCCCCCTTGCGGCAGAACGGTCTGGCCCTGCTGAACCCTGGCAGGCGCCGCAGGCCGCACCAGGCCCAACGCTTCCCGCAGCGGGTACTCGGTGCCCTGTACCGTCACTCGTTCGGGAATGGCCTCCAGCAGGAGTGGGTGCTGCTGCCGGGTACGCCGGTACTGCCCTCTGCGCGTTCTCGACGGTGGACACATGACATACCCGCCGTCCCCCCGGATATCGAAGCCAGGGGGCAGGGCCGCCTTGTTCTTGCTGGCATTCGACGGCACGTACCAACCGGGGTGCCGCAGGTAGAGGTGGGCTCCCCCACTCGGAGAAAGGACGTGCGGCGGCCAGCCCAGCGCCGCGAGCAGGGGCAACCCTTCCGGGTCCACATCGACCACCACCCAGCCGGACAGGCGGCCGGTCACGAACCCGAGGCCCCGGGCGCGGTGTTCCAGGTACCACGCCCTCAGTTCGTCCTGGGTGGGCAGGCGGTCCTGAAATGCCTTCCAGGTGCTGCGCCTCTCCCCTCCCCTGCTCAGGTGGCCGTGGCCGGTCGCCTTCAGGGCCTCGTGGTGCGGCTCCTTTGCCTTGGGGCTGAGGCCACCGCCCGTGGGGATCACAGAGATGCCCAGAGCGACCAGTCTGCTGGCTTCCCGGTACATCCGTTCGGGTTCGTCCTCGTACATTGGCCACCCCCGGCGCTCACACGTATAAATGTAAACAATTAAAAAATTTTACCTGTAAAAAGACGGGGGCAGGTGTCCCCTCAGTCACTCCCGGATGTCCGGGTGGTACTTGCTGAGGTATTCGGTGACGGCCTGCTCCAACGCCTCGAACTGCTTGCGGCCCTCCTTCGCGGCGGCCTGTTTGAGCCTGCGCTTGGTGGCGGGCTTGAGGTGGCTGCTGAAGGGCTCCACCTGCTTCTCGTCGGCGGGCGGGGGGGGCGGGGCAGGGGAGACCGCGGGCGCGGTCGCCTCCGGCTTGCGAATGGCGTCGAGGCCGCTGAAGCGCCGGGGTTTCTCAGCGGACATGGCCCAGCACCTCCCGCGCCACGCTGCCATAGTCCAGGTTGACCAGCTTGGCGTAGCGGTTGGTGGTGTAGGCCTCCAGCGGCAAGCGGCGCTCGGCGGCGTCTCCCACGGCGGTGCTCTGCCGGACCAGCGTCGTCATCACCGGAACCTCCTGCTCCGCCAGGGCGTCCCGCAGCTCCTCGCCCCGCCCACCGACATTCGCCACGATTAGCACCTGATAGTTGGTCACGCCCGCATCAACAAGGGGGGTGAGGGTGCGGATGAGCCCGGTCGCACTCAGGCCGTCGGGTTTGGTGGGAATCACTAGCAGGTCGCTGGACTGCGCGAGGCTCACCAGGTCCTGCCCCTCCTCGTTGCCCTTGGTGTCGATGATGACGTACTCGTACCCCTCGGCCCGCTCCGGGGTGAACTCGCGGAAGGGGAGGGCATCGAAGGTCCACCCCGCGTAGTCACTGTCGCGCCAGTACACCGCGCATTGCAGCTCCTCGTCGGCGTCGAGCAGCAGGGTCTTGCCCTTGCGCCCAAGCTGCTGGGCCAGGTGGACGGCGCTGGTCGTCTTGCCCACCCCGCCTTTCATATTCCCGATGCTGATGACTTTGGCCATGCTGTATTTTAACATGTAAACAAGCAAAACAGTTAATACGCTCAAGGCCAGCATGGCCTTGGGGCGGGTGGGGGCGGGAGGTCAGGGGGGAGCAGAACCGGCTTCGGATGGGTCCCCAGGCATCAACCGTGCCACGATCTGCCGCGCCGCCTCCGCGACCCGTCCCTGTGGATCTGAGCCCGGATCGTAGGACGCGATGGAAGCGCCGACGACCGGCCACACCGGCCGCACCTGCTCCAGGACCGTCAGGACCTGGGCCGTGGTCAGGCCGCCCTCCGCGGCATAGGCGTTGGCCGGTCCCACCTCCCGGGCATCCAGAACGTCCAGGTCGACATGCACGTAAAGCTGCTGCACCTCCGCCCGCAGCGCCCGCAAGGCCCCTTCGAGGGCTGCCGCCGCTCCGAGGCGCCGAACCGTCGCCGCGCTGACCTGGTGAACCCCGGCCACTTTCATCGCCTGCTGTTCCGAGGTCTCCAGGGCGTGTCCCCCGACATGCAGGACGCGCCCGGGCGAGACCGCCTGAAAACCGGGGATGGCCGCCGCCAATGTCTGCCAGGCCCGTCCGGTCAGGGTCGCCAGCGCCATGCCGTCCAGAAAGCCACTGCGGGTGGTCTCGGGCGTGTGAAAGTCACCGTGGGCGTCCAGCCAGAGCACGCCCAGGGTCCTGTCCTGAAGACCAGCGGTCATGCCCAGCGCAGTTCCGCAGTTCCCGGCCAGGGTGAGGGGAAAGCGGTCCCGCTGCCGGGCAGCCTGCACCTGCTGGGCAAGCTGGTGGTAGAGCGCGAAGCTGGTGTGAATCTCGGTGGGGAAGTCACCCGAGGTCTGGAGCCCGATCCGCTCAAGGTCATGGTCGGCGCGGAGGTCTTGTTCCAGTCCCCGCTCAAGCAGGTGGCCGGGACCGGCACCCATCCGGCGGTGTGCCCAGGCGGAGTCGTAGGGCACGTCGAGCAGGGTTACCAGCATACCTCAGCATAGGGCTGCCCTGCGCGGCTGGGCCACAACCCCCACGCTTCTTTCAGGGCAACGCAGCCCTGGCCTACCTGTAAGTATGTTTACTTGTAAAAAAGTAAAATACGCAAAAAAGGACGCCCTGGAGAGGGGTCCTGGAAGGAGAGAAGCCTACTTGCGGCGGGTGGCCTTGCGGGCGCCGGTCGTCTTCTTGCCGGTGTCTTTGGTGGCCTGGCTGCGGCTCCTGCCGAGCGTCTGGCCCTTCTCGAAACTGGACTGCATCTTGCGGCGGGTTTCCTCGGCCAGGGCCTTGAAATCCACCAGCCCCGCCTCAATGTTCTCGGCGGTGGGCTTGGGCGTGCCGCCCCGGCGTGATGTGGTCGCGGCCAGCTCGTTGTTGGTTTGCTCAAACCACGCCTCAAACTCGGGCGTCGCTTCAAACAGCATCTCGCGCGCATCGCGCTGGTAACTGCCCTCGGCCCCCCGCCGCTTGAACTCCTTGGGCAGCGTGAATCGTTCGGACAGATACGTGGCGTCAATCTGGCCTTCCCGTACCGCGTCACGAAATTGACGAATGAAGACATCACTGCGCTGAGGATTTGCCAGCTCCTGAATTTGCTCGCTCAATTTCTTATAGGCCATGTCCCATGCAGTATGAAGTGGAAGGGAGGGCCTGTAAAGGTAACGGTTCTTAGACTCCAGCCTTCACACGAAGCCAGGCCCTTGCCACTGATCATCCGAGTGATCTTCTTCCCCTGATCTCAAGCGTTTGCCAAAGGCCCGCCGCGTTCCCAGCTCACTCAATGACACCCCCCAGCCTTGTTGACTGGGGGCCTCCATGAAAAGAGACTGGGCGTGGGTGGTGCAGGCCGAGAGGCCAGCAGTCAAACCGGGAGGAGTGCTCTGGGCGGCGCCTCTCCACGCGAGGCCAACGCCTGAAGTTGAAACAGCTCCTCCGGTCCCCACAGCGGGACGCCGTTGGCCTGTGCCAACGCCTGTGCCGGACGGGTGTAGCCCGGTCCACTGGTCACGACGACGGCGTGGGTACAGCGGTAGAACGCCTTGGACGCCACGATCTCCTGCACGGCACTGTTGCCGACGTTGTTCCGGTAATGCTTCACCTGCACCGCGACCCGCACTCCTCCCGGCCCGGTGGCGATCACGTCCGCCCCCTGGTCACTGCTGCCGCGCGTGGCCTCAGCCCGCCACCCTGGGAGCGCAGAGATCACCTGGGCGACGTGCAGTTCCAGGTCACGGGGCGTGAGGGTCTGGAGCTCTCTAGGGGTCAAAAGCGGCGAGGAAGTCTGGGAAGGCTCGTCCAGCGCCATGTTGAGGCTTGCTGAGCACGGCACGAAGGGTATCCAGGCCACGCCTGAAGAGGCTTTTTGGCGGGTAGCCGTG
>NZ_WBSL01000015.1 GCF_009377345.1 Deinococcus terrestris
CGAATTTCCTCTGCGAGATGGAACGCGTTCTGGACGTGTACTCTCGGCCCTACGACGACCGTTTTCCCGTGTTGTGCTTCGATGAGCAACCCTGCTTCCTGATCGGTGACGTCATGGCCCCGGTTCCGATGGAACCGGGGCGAGTCGCCAAACAAGACTACGAATACCAGCGCTTTGGGAGCGCTGCTGTGTTGCTGGCCGTCGAGCCGAAAACAGGCCGACGGTTTGTTAAGGTCTGTGCCCGACGGACCGCCGAGGAGTACACCGCCTTCATGCAGGACTTGGAACAGGCCTATCCGGCAGCCGTCCAGATCACTCTGGTTCAGGACCACCTCAATACGCATCACGGCGGCAGTTTCTACAAGTTCATGTCGCCACAGGCGGCCCACCGTCTGGTGGGCCGTTTCGAGTGGGTCCATACCCCCAAACATGCCTCTTGGCTGAACATGGCGGAATTAGAATTCAGTGCCCTTCAGCGGCAGTGCTTGAACCGGCGTATTCCAGTGCTGGAACGGCTTCGGTCGGAAGTCGAGGCTTGGGTGGCAGCGCGTTCACGCGCGGGCGTTACCCTCAACTGGCAGTTCTCCACCCAGGTCGCCCGGCGGACGCTCGGACGGCACTACGAAGCCATTCGTATTAAATGAACGCTGTACTAGGACGGAAAGACCCCCGCAACCTCCACTGACCATACCCGACCCCCGAGCGGCGCCCCCTCTCCTCTGGGCAAACGGTGAAGCCTGTCTCTCACCCGGCCGTCCCTTGCACGGCCGCCTGAAAGCGGCGGAACCGCTTCTCCAGGTCGCGCCGGTCGGCTTCCTCCCCGGTTTCGCGCAGGGCGGCCCGCAGGGTCAGGGCCGCGTGGCGGCGCAGGCTTGAACGCCGCCCAGGGTCGCGCTCCTGCTCAGCCACGATCGCCAGCACCTCCAGCAGCCGCAGCATCACCGCCGGGTGCGAAGCCCCGTTCTGCCGGATCTGGTGGAACATCACGTCGGTGAGGCCGCCGTAGTCGGTCGCCGGAATGACCAGACGGACCTGGCCGCCTTGGGCGTGCTCCCGCTGGGGCATCTCCCGCCCGCTGACCCGGCACAGGGCCGCACCCAGATGGTCGAGGACGGCGATGGCGGTGAAGGGGTCGTTGATGCCGGGCGACAGCGCCCGTACCGCGACCTCGACCAGTTGCTGGACCGCGAACTCCACGTCCTGCGGGGAGGTGCGCCGGGGCCCCGTGACCAGGGCTGCGCGGACCTGTCCCAGCGCTGCGGGCGCGGTGTGGGCGACGACCATGCCGGGAAAGACGAACTGGCCGGGGCGCACCGTCAGCCGGATCACGGCCCCGTGCCGCCCAGCCAAACGGAGCAGGCCCGCCACGTCCAGCGCTTGCAGGTAGCCGCCAGCACTGGCCCGCACTTCCCTGGCGTGGGCGGGGTCAGCGGGCGCGGCCGCCGCAGCCGGGGCCGGGTGGTCGCCCCGCTCCGGAAACTGCGCTTCAATGGTGCTCACGAGTTCGTCCGACACCAACCGGACCACCCGACCCACGTTGATGCTGCCCGCGATGTGCGCGATGAAATAGATCAGGATGGCCAGACTCACCAGCGCCAGCCCCAGCCCGAGGGTGACCGCCACATGCGGCACGAAGGGACTCTCGTCGCCGCCGCGCACGGTGCGCAAGACCAGCAAACAGTAGGCGAAGGTGGCGATGAAGGTGCCCAGCGTAATCTGGTTGCCCCGGTCGCGGGTGAAGTGCTCCAGCAGGCGGGGACCCATCTGACTGCTGGCGAGCGAGAGGGCCGCGATGGTGATGGAAAAGGTCGTGCCCGCCACCCCGATCACCGACCCCGCGATGGCCGCCAGCATCGAGCGCGCGCCGTCCGCGCTGCCGCCGTACACCCAGGGCCAGGCGCGCAGCGTCTCCAGTTCCACCCGCTCGTCCGCGTTCACGGCCCCCTCGGCGAGGAGGACGGCCAGCCCCACCATGACGGTGGGCAGGAACCAGAAGCTGTCCCGGAGAGTGGTCCACAGGACCGCGAGGCGGCCCCTCACTCCGCGTCCTGCCCGGTCTTCTCGGCCAGCACCCGCCAGCGGGGCCGGGGCGCGTCACCCTTCCCGGCGGGCCAGCCCTCGCGCTGCGCCGCGCGGTCACCGTCCGCGGCCTCGGTCTGGTCGTGCCACAGAATCTGCCGCGTCGGAAAGGGCAGGTCGATGCCGTGGGCCAGCAGGGCTTCCTTGATCCGCTGCAAGACCTCGTCCTGGCTGTCGAGCGCGTCCTTGCGCCGGGGCGGATCGATCCACCAGCGCACCCGCAGGTTCACGCTGCTCTCCGCGAGGTCCACCACCAGGACTTCCGGGGCCGGGTCCTGTCGAATGAGCTTCAGGCCCGCGAGCGTGTCCTGAATGACGCGCTTGGCCGTCCCGATGTCGTCGCCGTAGCCGATGCCCACGTCGTACTGAAGACGCCTGACCTCGTAGGCCGTCTTGACGGTGACCCGGCCCGTGAAGAGGTCAGCGTTGGGAATCACGACCTGAAGGTTGTCGTAGGTGCGGATGATGGTCGCGCGGACCTGAATGTCCTCCACGGTGCCCTCAGTGTCCCCCACGACGATCTGGTCTCCCAGCCGGAAGGGCCGGGTGAGCAGCAGCAGGATGCCCGCGAGCAAGTTTTGCAGGATGTCCCGGAAGGCGAAGCCGATGGCGACCCCGCCGACCCCCAGCAGGCTGAACAGGCTGGCGGGCGTGACCGAGGGAAAGACGATGGTCAGCCCCACCAGCACGCCCAGCGTCAGGATGCCCCCGGACGCCAGCCGCCCGAACAGCCGCCCCAGGTTGCCCTCGCGGCTTCCCCAGACGCGCTCCACCAGGCCCCGCGCGGCACGGGCAATCAGCCAGAACCCCAGCAAAACGACCAGGGCGATCAAGACGTTGGGCAGCGCGGCCACCACGTCCCGCCCGATGGCCTGCACTCGTTCCAGGGCGACATTCACATTGGCAGCCATGCCGCCCTTGATAGCGGCTTCACACTGAGGGCGCAAGGGCGTTCGGAGAATGGGGCCATGCCGCAGCGCGGTGCAGGAGGCCGCGCCTTCAGTCTGGCCCTGCCAGCTCTGGGGCGGAGCAGAGACCCGGGCCTTCCCGACTTCCTGCCTGGTTCATACTCAAACGTGGGCTTGGACGTGGCCCAGCGACATCCCGCAGGTCTCCGTCAGGAATTGGCTCCCCACATCCAGGAGATGGGCGAATGGGTTGCCAGAATTCCCTCGCTATAGCCTCCTCTACTGCCGAGCGTGGTCTGCGTCACTGTTGGCGTGACCCCGGAAAGGCCATTAAAACCCGACTTTCCGTTCCATTGCTACCGTGATGCCGACCTCAGCGCGTAGGTCACGGTCTCCCGTGCCGTCGCAACTGGACACCCGGTACCATTTGCCACTCGTCCAGCGCCCCTGGGCATCCAGCGTCCCGGGCTCAAACGCCTCCTGGAAGCAGGACGGGCCAGAGAACCGGACCAGATCCTTCCAGGCCACGCGCAGCGGATCCACGTCCCGGGAAAGGGACCCCCGGCGGTAGCGGACCACCTCGCCCTGGGGGTCCGCGCTCATCTCCTGCCACCACCATCCGGAACCGGTCCTCAGCACCGAGGTCCTCAGCGCCACCTCGCCATTCGCGTGGTAGGTCCAGCGTTCCCGTGAGTGCAGCGCCCCCTGCGCGTCCACGACGGTCCGTTCGGCCACACGGCCCTGGGCGTTCAGCCGCGAGGAGACGCGCTGCACCACCTCCCCGTTCCGATGCACCTCCCCGCTCTCCCGGCCCTGGGCATAGGTGAACGTCGATCGGCTGAGTTCCTCGCCCTTGGGATCCACTGTGCGGCTGCCGAGGACGTCACACGTGGCGTTCACCTGATACCGGGTGACGTTGACCCAGCTGTCCAGGGGACCATCCTGGGTGTGCAGGGCGGTCACGCAGCCCCGGGCGTCGTAGGTGTAGGTGTCCCGGGTGTCCACCAGGCCATAGCGGTCAAGGCGTTCCGAGATCAGCAGGCGGCCATCGCGGCCGAAGGTCTGGATGAGGGTGGAGGTAGCAGGCTCGTCGCGGCCCGCGTTGAACTGTTGCATCTTGACGGTCTGGACACCCGGGGCAGGCGCGGGGGTGGGCTCCAGACGTTCGGCCGCGGCCAAAGGCAGGACAAGTGCCGCCCAGAGGGGAAGCAGACGGAAGAGGGACATCGGGCGACGCTAACAAGACGGACTGACGCTTCCATGACGCCGCAAGGGCGGAACAGCCCGGAGCCGATGAACGTGGTTTTGGCTGTCCTGATCACTGTTGAACTTGAGGGCGTGCTCCATTCCGTCAGGCCAGCATCACCTCACCGTGGAGCATGGGCAAGCCGGCAACGGCGCTTGATCCACCCAGCCTTTCGTTCCCTCCATTCCTGTTCCGCATTCAGCAAGGGGGCCTTTCGTCCTATGACCTTCCGCCGCACCATCCTGACCCTCGCCCTGCTGCTCGCCTCACCCGCCCTCGCGGGCGTCGAGGAGGGGACCAAGTTCTACGAGCGCGGCCAGTACGCCCAGGCCTTCCGCGAGTTCGAGCCCGCCGCCCACCAGGGGGACGTGGAAGCCCAGTTCTGGCTGGGTTACCTGTACGCCGCGGGCGAGGGCGTCCCGCAAAACGTCTCGCTGGCCCGGCAGTGGTTCCTGAAAGCCGCCCAGCAAGGAGACTGGGACGCCCAGTACAACCTGGGGGTGCTCTACCGTGAGGGCCACGGCGTGACGCAGGACTACGCCCAGGCCGCGGGATGGTTCCGACGGGCGGCCGAGCAGGGCGATGCGGACGCGCAAAATGACCTCGGCTGGCTGTACGAGCACGGCCACGGGGTCGGGCAGGACTACGCCCAGGCGATGGAGTGGTACCGGCGGGCCGCGAAGCAGAATCATCCCTACGCTCAGCTCAATCTGGGCCTCCTCTACGCTTATGGGCGCGGGGTCAAGCAGGACGACACGCAGGCCATGACGTGGTTCCGCCGGGCGGCGGATCAGGGCGATCCCGACGCGCAGAATGAGATCGGGCTGCTCTACGAGTACGGCCGTGGGGTAGGGCAAAACGACGTTCAGGCCGCACGGTGGTACCGAAAGGCCGCGGAGCAAGGCCATCCCTCTGCCCAGGCCAATCTGGGGCTGCTTTACACCCTGGGACGCGGGGTGAAGCAGGATCACGCCTGGGCTCTGGCGTGGTTCCTCGAGGCGGCCGAGCAGGGACATGCGGACGCCATGAACGAGATCGGCCTGCTGTACGAGAACGGCCGGGGAGTGAAGCAGGATTACAGGGAGGCGATGAAGTGGTACCGGCGGGCGGCGGAGCAGAACCATCCCTATGCCCAGGGCAACATCGGTCTGTTCTACGAGTACGGGCGCGGCGTGCCGCAGGACTACGTCCAGGCCCTGGAGTGGTACCTCAAAGCCGCCGAGCAGGGCGAACCCGAGGCGCAAAACCGCGTTGGTCTTCTCTACGAGTACGGGCGTGGCGTGGAGCAGGACTACGTGCAGGCGATGAAGTGGTACCGGAAGGCCGCCGAGCAGGGCCAGCCGTACGCCCGCACGAACGTGGGGCTGCTGTATGCCCATGGGCGCGGTGTAGCCCGCGATGACGCGGAGGCGCTGCGGTGGATCATGCCGGGCGTTGAGGAAGGTCACCCATTTGCCCAGTTCAACCTGGGACGGCTCTATGCGCTGGGGCACGGGGTGGAGCAGGATTACGCGCAGGCCAAGCGGCTGTTCACGCTCGCGGCCGAACAGGGCTCCGCGGAAGGGCAGTATGCACTCGGCGTGCTGTACGAGGAGGGTTTCGGGGTACCGAAGGACGTGGACCAGGCGGTCATCTGGTACCGGAGGGCAGCCGAGCAAGGCTTTGAGATGGCCCAGGAAGCGTTGAACCGCCTGATGTAAGGGTTCGGGTCCGGGTCGCTGACCTCCGCCGCGTCTCGCCTGGCGGGATTGGCCACACCGCACCTCTCCACCATCCACCAAAGGCAGCGACAGACCGAAGGCGAGACCCTTTACCTTCATAGAACCTTTAATTTAGGAGGGATGACGCCTTCCCAACACTTCATGCTGATTGACGACAATGCGGCAGACCAGGTGCTGGCTCGGGAAGCTTTCGAGCAGCTTTGCCCGGACTGCACCCTCCAGATCTTCTCAGGTGGTCGACAGGCGTTGGCCTGGCTTCAGTCCGTACCAGACCACCCGGACGTGATCCTGCTCGACGTCAACATGCCCGAGATGAACGGCTTCGAGGTTCTGCAAGAACTGAAGCGGAACCCCCGCCTCGCCCTGATTCCGGTCGTGATGCTCTCGACGTCCGGAGCCCGGGGAGACGTCGCCACGGCCTACACGCTGCACGCGAGTTCCTATCTGGTCAAAGCTCCGGGCTTCGACGCGTTTCTCCAGCAGATCGACACCTTCCTGACGTACTGGAGGAAGACCCGACTCGCCTACGCTTGACCCCGTGTCGGGCGACGCGGTTCCTCTGGACAACGCCGTGCGCTGAGGGGCAGGACGGAGCCCCCGTCGTCCCACGGACTTGGCCTGACGGCCTTCGAGGACCGGCGGTTCATCCCACGTCAGGCGGACGCCCCCATGCTGAAGGCATGCTGCCCACGCCCATCCAGCGCCTGGCCCTGAGTCTCGCTCTCCTCACGGCCAGTGCGCAGGCCCAGCCGCCCCACGACCGGATCACGGTGCCCGTGGGGCCGGGTTCCTTTGTCACCACACTGGTGCTGCCCACTGGCGCGAAGGCCAGCAGGCCGCTGGACCTGCGGGTGGCCTTCCGGAACACGTCACGAAGCGCTGTCAGCGCGGACCTGCGGCTGTGCGGCCAGGGCCTCCTGATCCGGGACGTGAAAGGAAAGACGGTCTACGACAACACGCCCGAGGAGATGGCCTGCACAGCCGACTTGCGCCCCACCACCGTGGCTGCGGGGGCCGTCCATCTGGAATCCTGGGGCCGGCTTCCGGCCCTGAAAGCCGGGTGGTACACCGCCATCCTGTGGGGCAGCACTGTGGCCGTGAAGCGCTTCGAGGTCAAGCCCTGAGCGGCTCTGTCCGCCGTACCCTGACGCTGTGCACCTTCAGCAAGGTTCTGTGACCGCCGACATCCAAGTCGTGGACTACCAGTTCCCCGAATCCCACGATCAAAGCTGGGATGCGGACTGGCTGTTCGTGCGCCTCCGCCTTCAGGTCGGCGATCAGCGGTGGGAGCGCACGGACCCGGCCGTCACCACCTTCGAGCTCCAGGACCTGACCGTCTGGCTGGACCAGGTCGCCGAGCATGCCCAGGTCTTCGGGCGCTGGCAGCGTGGTCGCCTGACCACGCGCCTGGTTTTCACCGAGCCGAACCTGAGCTTTGAAGCGCTGAGTGGGCACGCGGCGGGCGCCCCGGTCACGCTGAGGCTCTCCCTCGCGGCCGAGTTTCTCCCGCCCTTCAAGGCCGAGCCAAGCAGCACGGGACTGGAAGACGACCCGTGGGAAGTCTGGCTGGACTTCGGGGTCGACGCCGCGCAGCTGCGGGCGCTGGCCGATGAGTTGCGGCAGCAACTCACGCGATTTCCGAGCCGGAGGGAACGCACCAGCCAGGACTAGAGAGGAGCGCTCTCTGCCCTCGGACGGCTCAGTGGGAGGGCAACGGTGGACCCCCGCTCGGTCGTCCCTTCAGGGCTGGCTCATCCTCGGTCAGCACCAGCCCGTAACGCTGGGGCATGCCCTCCAAACTGCTGGCCCTCCTGGGTGCTCTCGCGCTCTCCACCAGCCTCGCGCAGACGCCCGCCGTGTCCCCGGAACGCGAGCTGCTCCAGCGGGCCGTCACGCCACTCTGGGGGCCCGCCTCACTGCGCAGCAGTGTGCTGGTCGGCCAGCCCCCGGCCGATCTCGGCTTCGCTCTGCCCCAGGGGAGCCGCGTGATCGGCAGCGTCGTCACCGAGACGCCCGACCCGGCCTATCCCGCCGGGGTCACGGTCTACTTCGACACGGCGCTGACGCCCGAGCAGGTCGACGCCCATTTCGCCCGGGTGCTGGCTCCTGTGGGCTGGAAGGTCTTCCCCCTGCCCGCGGGTGGGCCTTATCCGGAAGGCGGCTTCCTGCCCAGCACGCCGGTTGGGGGCCGTCCCTACTACCGCCAGAACCCAGATCAGCAACTGAGCATCCAGACCCGGCGGGTCGGCGGGATCACGCAGGTCACGCTGGGGCGGCAACGTGCTCCAGACCTGGCGCAGACCCTGCGCTATGCCCAGGATGAGCGGTTCAATCCGGCCCAACTGCTGCCGAAGTTGATGCCTCCGGCTGGAGCGACCGTCTCTCCACGGGGAGGCGGAGGCAGTGGGGACAACGTCACCCAGTACGCGGGCATTGAGAGCACGCTCTCTCGCTCGGCGCTGTTCGACCACTACGCCAACCAACTGCGGCAGGGCGGGTGGACCCTGCGCAACCGGGCCGACGCGGGAACGCTGAGCAGTTCCCTGTGGAGCTTCACCCAGGACGGCAAGGAGCGGATCGGCCTGCTGCTGATCGGGGAAGCTGGCAAGGGACAGTACCGCGCCACCCTCGGCCTCCAGGGGCTGGAATGAAGGCCCACGCGCGGCGCGCCCTGCTGCTCACTCCCCTGTTGTTCGGCATGGCCGGGGCCACCGACCTGCGGGTCTATCCAGGCTTCAGCGAGGTCCGTGAGGGCGTCACCGTCCAAGGCCAGCGCCTAGAGATCACCCTCGCGGAAGGGGTCTGGCCCGGCTTATTGCCCGGATCGCTGGAGCTGCGTGGCCTGGGGCTGACCGGGATCGTGCAGGACCGTGCCCCCGGCTGGCTGGAGCGGTTCCAGGGCCAGACGGTCAAGCTGCGCGAGAATGGGCAGTCCCAGCCTGTCACCCTGGTGCGGGCTTCCGACCTCACCATCCGGGACGCAGCAGGGGATTACCGCCAGGTGCGGCTCGACCAACTCGCCTTCCCCACCCTGCCGCCCCAGGAGCCGCTCGCCGGACCCCGGCGCCTGATCTTCGAGGTGGCCCAGCCCGGCCAGGGGGTGTTCAGCTACCTCACCCGCTCGGTGACCTGGTCGCCCCGCTACATCCTCTCGGCGGCGGGGAACAACGCGGGCCTCAACGCCCTGGCCGACATCCGCAACACGGGGACGGTCCCCTACACGTCCCGGACCACCGAGCTGTTCTCCGGCGAGGCGAATCTGGCGAGGGGTCAGGCGGGATTCGGCAGTGCTCCCGTTCCAGTGACGACCGTGACGACTGGCTTCTTCACCGACACAGAGGATGCCGCTGCTCCCCCACCGACCCTCAACCCGGCGGCGAGTCTGGGCGGGCTGTACCGGTATGCCCTGGACCGCCCGCTGACCCTGCCCGCTGGGGGGACGGTCACCTTGCCCTTCCTGAAGACCCGCCTGACCACCTTCGAGCGCTTCGCCGTGCTGAACACGTACTTCTCGCCGCAGAGCAGCCGGGGCGCCCTGAACCGCACCTACCGCCTGACAGCCGACCAGCCCCTGCCCGGCGGCGTGCTGACCGTGCGGGAGGAGGGGCGTGTGGTGGGGCAGACGACACTGCTGGAGACCGAAAAGGGCGAGAAGATCGAGTTCACGCTGGGCCGTGACCCGGAGGTGCGCTACGGGCGGGTGGTGAAGGTGCTGGAGCCGGGAGAGCGGGGCAGCGGCAGGTATCAGGTGACCTACACCTTCGAGAACAGCAAGGAACGCCCCCTCCGGGTGGAGTTGACCGAGCGGGTGTACGGCCGGGTCGCGCTCCGGATCAACGGGGTGGAGAAAACCGGGGAGGCGCGGATGGAACTGCGGGTGGACGTGCCCGCGAGGGGGAGCGTCACCCGCAGCTTCACCGTCGAGATTGAGAATTGAACCAGGGCGCCCTAGGCGTGAGGGCCCGGCGTGAATTCAAAGGTCAAGCACAGAGGTTGCCCCCTGTGCCCCCTCACGCTTTGTCAGCCCCCGTCGGCCAGTCTGGACCCATGCGCCTGCTTCCCGCCGCCCTGCTGCTGGGTGTCTTGCTGTTTTCCAGCGCCCAAGCGCGTGACCTGACTCCCGCCGAGCGCCGCGCCGTCGCCTCCCAGGTCCTGACCTGGCCCGCGAGTACCGCCCTGCCCGAACTGCCCCACCTGGCCCGGGCCGAGCTGGGCCAGCATGACGCCTGGCTGGCTGCGCTGCGCCCGCTCCCGTCCCAGGCCCGCCGGGACGCGGTGATGCTGAGCATGCCCGCCCTGGCCCGGCAGGGCGCGGTGGACGCCGCCCGCCGGGCCCTGGCCCTGGTGGATCGGCTAGACCGGGTGCGGACGTGGGCTGTGTCGGCCCTGCCGTTCTTGCAGGCGAGGGGCAGCGCTGCGGCAGTTCAGGTGCTGGGCACGCTGGGGACACCGGTGGAACGGGTGCAGGCCCTCGCCATCCTGACCCAGGTGGCAATGAGTTCCCCAGCGCCGAAAACGGAGGTGCGCGCCGTGGCGGACGCGACCTGGGCAGCCTACGGTCGCCTGACCCCCGAGGAGCGGGCACGGCTCGTTCCCCTCATCGCTCCCACCATCGCCATCACGGGGACTCTGAGCCGAGCACAGCAACTGATCCCCAGCCTGAAGGACTTCCAAGATCAGGGGCGCTGGCTGGCGGTTACGGAAGCCTTCTATCAGGCGGGCTTTCCACAACTGGCGCGTCAGGCACTAGATCAGCTTCCGCTCCAGCAGGCGGACGATTTTGTCCGCATTCGCAGCGCCCTCCTGCTGCTCAAGCTGGGAGACGCTGAGCGGGCGTTTCGGGTGGCAACCTCCGCACCGCTCCCCTGGACCATGCGTGGGCACCTCGCCCGCGAACTGGCGACGGCGGGACACCCTGCCGAGGCCGCCCGCTTGGCCCGGACCCTCTCGCCCGACTCCCTCCGCGTCCAGAGCCTGGCGGAACTCGGCGGGATCCTGGCGGGTCAGGGCCAGACCGATGTGGCGCGGCGGTTGGTCGAGGAGGCGCGGGTGACCCTGCAAAGCAGCGACGCCCCCGACAGCACCTCTGCCGTGGTCCGGGCGCTGGCACGGCTGGGTCAGACGTCCGCCGCCGACGCCCTGATCCAGGGCTGGAAGGGGCGTAACCCGCAGGGACCGGATCGCCTGCGAGGAGCGCTGGTGCAGGGTCTGGCCGAGCAGGGCAATGTGGGGGAGGCCATCCGGCGTGCTCAGACCTCACCCTCGCTGCCAACCGTCTACGCCCTGGTCAATGGGGCCGAGGCCCGGGCGAAACAAGGCAGGCAGGAACAGGCCAGCCTCCTGCTGATGGCCGCCTTGGAACTGTCGACCAAGGTCCCGGACGAGGCGAGAAGGAGCGTGCTGGCGACACTCGCGCGCGTCTTGCCCTCCACCCTGGACACACTGGCCACCCACACGCCGCTGCCGGACGACACCTGGGTAGAGGTGGCCGAGATCCGGGCGAGAAAGGGGAACGTGACCGGGGCGAGGGCGGCCCTTTCCCGGTTGCCCGCAGAGAGGCGGTCACTGGGAGCGTTCTCACTGGCGAGGGGGCTGGTGGAAGGAGGTCACGCCGACCGGGCGCTGCCCCTGTTGCAAGACCCAGCCCTTCGGGACGCCGTCGCCCGGGTCCTGCTGGGCGAGGAAGTCCAGGCGAGGGAGTGAGGACTCAGGCGTCTCTCCCCGAAGGGCGCCACAACCCAGCCCCGGCTGTGACGAGGACGCCGACGAGGCCCCAGAGGGTGGGGTTGGGAAAAGTGGAGCGTTGAATGTCCTGGCAACCGGGCGCCGCATGGCTTTCCACCCAGCGCCCGCAGCTCCACAGGTGCAGCGTCAGCGGCGAGGCGGAGGTCATGCTCACGGGCCGCTCCAGACCCACGGTGTCGGCTGACAGCATGCGGCCATGCTTCCAGGTTGCCACGAACAGGGTGGCGCCACCGACCACGACCACCAGTGCCAGAGCCACCACACTGACCCGTAAGGCACGCCGGGCCGAGGCGACCGCCCACCGCCGCCAGAGTCCCCACATCAGCAGGGTGCTGAGCGCCAGCCAGCCCAGCGTCAGGAGCAGCGAGCGGTGCGGCCCGGTGAGCACCTGGTCCCCGTGGAGGTACGTCAGGCCAGCCAGGGTGTAGCGCACCCGGTCCACACGGGGATGCGGGTTGTCGCTATCTATGGCTAACCCCATATCCCCTGCGAAGGCCGTATCCAGGAAGCTGTAGCCCATCATCCCCACGGCCACGAACAGCCCCAGCACGCTCCAGAGCGTCACGATCAGCCCAGGCCAGCGCCCTTTCACCAAGACCCGGCCTCCCGGGTGACATGCCTGCTGGCCTGCACTGGCTGGAAGGTCAGATGCAGCGTAACCGGCGTTCCGGTGAGGATTCCGCCGCATCCCCCGGCGTCGCGGCCCGGAATGTTCACCTCGACCGACTGCACCGCGGCGCCGGGCGCGCTGACGTCGAAACGGTACCGGCCCGGCTGCCCGAAGCTGCATGCCACATCGCACACCAGCCGGTCCGCCTCCACCCGGATGCCAGAGATCGTCCCGCCCACCGAGCCGCTGTACCCGGCCGCCTCCCAGGGGGTCACCGGCTGACCATTCCTCGACACATTCCGGATGTCCACCGTGGGCAAGGCGGTACCAGCCCCCGCAATCCTCGCGGATTCGACGCGGATCATTCCGGGGACGCCTCCTGCAGGACAGGGAGCGCCCCCACGAATGCCACAGCCCATCAACAGGAAGGGAATCGTTAGGAGGATGCGCTTCATGGCCCAATGGTACCCGGCCGGGTTCAGCGGCTGTGGCCATCTGCCATCTACTGTGGCAGCCGTCTTCCCGGGCGTGGTGGACCTGCGTGCCTGCGCTACAGCCGCTTCCAGTCATGTCCGTGCGGTTGGCACTGGCATGCGCAATACCCACGCGCGCCTCGGTATGGCCAGTTCGCCCAGATTCACCTTCAAGCGGGATCAGGAGCGATCGCTGGACGCACGGTGTTCCCAAGGCCGTCCGTGGGCTGCACAGTTGAGCCGCGAAGCGCAGACCTCACGGGTACACTCAGCCATGAAAGCCTCAGCCTGGAGGGCGCTCGCGGTGACGCTCGTCCTGTGGTCGTCCGGCGTGCCCGCACAGGCCCGGCAAGGTCAGGCGCTCCCGGGCGTGGCCCTCGGCAGCGTCATTCATGACCTCGCCCGCAAGAACGGGGTCCTGGTGCCCCACCTTAATGCCCTCTGGCCGGGG
Organism: Deinococcus terrestris; assembly: GCF_009377345.1. NCBI lineage: Bacteria > Thermotogati > Deinococcota > Deinococci > Deinococcales > Deinococcaceae > Deinococcus > Deinococcus terrestris. The sequence goes on from NZ_WBSL01000015.1 coordinate 13,234, forward strand.
GGCGACCAAGCCAATACCACCCTGGTCCTCACCGACGGGGCCGAGGTCTATGAGATCACCGGCTCCATGGTCAAGCGCCTGCCAGACTCGGCCCTGGCCGAGGTCCGGACCCAGATCGACGTCAACCAGCCGCGCTCTTTTCAGGTCGTGCCGTCCCAGCGCAAGGCGTACTACCGCTTCTCGCTCCACCTGCTTCCCACCCAGGCCGCGCCGCCCCTGATCGCCGACGCCCTGGACGAATTTCTGGGTTTCGTCTACCACGAGCAGTTTCATTTTCTCGTGCAGCCAGAGTGGCCACGCTCCCCCGACACCCTGAACCCGGACATCTACGAGGACTATCCGAGCGACCCCCTTCCCCGGGCCTACCGCCGTGCCCTCGCGCAGTCGCTGCGGACGGCCCTGCTGAGCCGTGAGCCGGCGGGCCGGCAAGCGGCCCTGAGGCAGGCCGCCGGACTGTTCACCGGCTGGAAGACCCAGTACCCGGACGAGGTCCGGCGGAGCCGCTCCACCGACCTCCTCGAGGGGACGGCGACCTACTTCGAGGCCAGACTGCGTCTCCTCGCGCAGGGCCTGGACGGGGACCCCGCGGCGCTGGGAGACCGACTGGACCAGATCACCCGGGTGACGCCTCCTGGCCTGAGGGTGGAGGGCTACCAGTTGGGAGCGCTGGCAGGCCTGCTGCTCGATCAGGTGGACCCGGAACGGCAGTGGACCGGGGAAGTTCAGGGGGGCCAGACACCCGTGGAAGTCCTGCTTCGCCGCTTCCCCCAGCCCAGTCAGGCACCTCCAGCAGCGGTCGTGGAGGCAGTCCGGACGCTGGCCGGGCAACTGGAGAGCGCTGTGGCTCCGCGGCTTGACCCGGTCATCGCAGGGTACGAGGCGGGACAGCCCCTGCTGCGCGTCCCCGGGGAGATCGTGGGGTCGTTTCATGTGCGGGGCGGCTTCTACCGGTCGGCCCGGATGCCGGGCTGGGGCCTGGTGACCCTGTCGTCCATCCGGGTGCGGACGGAAGCGGGAGAGGTGGAGGTCAAGGATGTGGTGTGGATGCAGAACCTCGACCAGGTGGAGGAGCGGGGGCTGACGGTACTGCTCGATCCCACGTGGGTGAGCGAGGAAGGGGGGGTGCTGACCGTACGCAGTCCCCATTTTTCCCGGCCGCTCTTGGCCACCGTCAAGGACGAGCAGGGCCGCACGATCTACACCGCCCGGTAACCGCGCAGCAGGAGGTCCATGGACAGAGGGGCCTTCGCGCCGATTTCCACGGCCTGAGGGCTCACCCTGGCACGGTCCGAAGTGCCGGCGACGTGTCGTCTGAAGAGGGTGCGGGGGGCAGGACAGCGTCTACGTGGCCGCGTCCTGCCCGGTCCAGTGGCCCCGCGAGCGGCACCCGACTTGCCGGAGGGTTGCCTCCCTGCGTGGGCCACACCAGCGGCGGCCTCGGAGGCTGGTCCCCCAGGGTGAGGGATAGGAGAGGCGAGCGCAACACGCCGAACGGCTCAGCTCAAGACAGGAGGAGCGTTCGGCGTGTTTCAGAACAGGCCGCTGAACTGGCGAATGTCGTCATCCTTATGGGCTGAACCTGGGCCTGGAGGTTACGCCACTCCTGGGATGATCCACACCTGCGAGGTGATCTGTCCCTGGCGCTTGGGCGCGGACTTCTGGCAGTGTGGCAGACGTGAGTCCCACAGGATCGGCAGGCTCCCACCGCTCTTCTGGGACCCTTTTGGCCGTGGGAGGAGGACGCTGGAATCGGAAGTTCGCACGGTTCAGCGGCCTGTTGGCTCTCGTGATGTTGCTGGCAGGCTGCACGATGGGCGGTATCTCTGACGAGCCGCTGGCCGGTGAGTACGTGCTGATCACAGACGACGAGGACCTCAATGAGTACTCGATAGGCAGACGCCGCCAAGAAAACTGGACCCTGCTGATCGGAGCAGTAACTCACATCGCCCACGATCAGAACTTCATCCTGGCGATCGGTTATGACGGGTACTTCATCGTGCGGGTGCGCGAGCAACAGACTTTCGGGCCATTGAGCGCCCGGGAATTTCAGGAGAAGCGCAAGACCCTCCAGGTTCCCCCCGGGCTCCACCTCAAGGTCCTCCCGCCGCTTGACTGACTGGGAGAAACGGAGAAGGGACCGGCCTCACTTCTGCCTGCGTCCGTATTCCCTCGGTCTCCCGGTCCGTCGGGGACAGCGAGTTCCTGCGCTCGGCCAAGGCAGCGGCCTGAGCCGGGGGAAGGCTGCGGAGCACGCGTCCACCTGCTCGTCGGCCGCGTGGCAGCATGCGTCCCGTAATGGACGCTGTCCAAAAGCACCGCCGGCTCCGTCAGCTTACCCTGGCCATGGCCTTCCTTCTGGTCGCCTGCGCAGGGCCAAGCCCTGTGACCGCAGCCGACGTCGTCGGCACGTACCGCAATGGAACTGGCTACGTCATTACCCTCCAGCAAGGTGGATCGTACGAGGCGGTGGATGCCCAGGGGCAACGGGTCGAGCGGGGGGAATGGACCCTGGAGCCTGGTGGTCAGCGAATCTCCCTCCGACGTTGCCGCGTGGTGGCGCCCGCCGAGAGGGCCGACCGGGGGTGCTTGGAATTCTCGGGATACACGGTGAACACAGTCATCGCTCATCTCGGCGACGAGGTCATCATTGGGACAGGCGAGCCGCCGGAGGACGACTACCGTCGGGTCCTGAGAGCACGCTGACGCGGGAGAGGTGAGGCCATCTGACGAGGTCCTCTGGATTTGATGGGCGAGGTTGGGAGGCACCTCCAATAGGCACACGAACCCACTGGGAGGTAGTGCCCAGAAAGAACGACGGACTGAGGGTATTGGCGGCCTTGAGGTGAGTCAGCAGCATCTCGGACCTTGAGAGGAACGTGACCGACCTGGTCCTTGAGCGACACCCTCAGGAACACGCAGTGCCTTCCCGTGGTTGGGTGCTATGCCTCTTCTGCCAGCTTGATCAGCAGCTTCAAGTAGTACGGCACGTAAGGTCGTGCGCCCGAGACCGTCCCCTCCCACGAGCGGAACCGCTGTTCGTAGGCCAGGACCCGGTGCGCCAGAGCCAGCAGGCGAGCATCCTGCCAGGCAGCTCCTGTCTTTGCAGTCCCCAGTGCTCTGAGGTAGTCCTCCCACAGCGTCTCGACCAACTGCGGGTGAGTGGTGCGCACCGGCAGGGAAGGACGCAGGGAGACCCAGGCCAGCAGCCAGCCGATATCCAGGAAGGGATGCGCGACGCCCGCTTCACTCCAGTCGAACCAGCGCACGCCGTCCGCACCAACGAGGGCATTCATCGGCTGCGCATCGCCGTGGACCGTCCGCTCGGGAAGGTCAAGGGCCAGGATTCGGCCATGCGCTTGCCGGATGGTGGGAAGAGCTTCCCGGAGTCGCGTACGTGTCGCTTCATCTTGGTCCCAGACCCTGGTCAGGGCCTCACTCTTCACCAGAGCTTCCAGCTCTTCCACCAGCCTCCGGAAGGGAAATTCAGGGCACCCAAGGCCCCGAAGCACGCTGGGATCGACCTCACGGTGAATAGCGGCCAGGTGCGTGACGGCTTCCTGCCAGGGGTTCAGCTCGGCCACCTCACTCAGCCGCTGCCCTCCGGCGCGGGTAGCCAGCCAGTCCCGGGACAGCGCGGCCCGCAAGACCGGGACGGTCAGCTCTGGCTGAAGGGCGGCCAGACGCGTGGTCACGGCGGCCTCCCGGGACCCATCACCCGCTTTGAGATAGGCGCCGCCCGCTGCGGTCTCCACGTAGAGGACACAAGCGAGGTCGTAGGTGCTGATTTGACGCACGGGGCCTGTAGCCGTGTCTCCACTGGCATGTACCGCACCAAGCAGCCACGCCGCAGCCTGAGTGAACCAGCCGGGCTGCTGCCAGGGTCGGGCATGGGGAGGGAGGTCCGTAATGCAGGTCGCCGTTGGTAGCCCTTGTACCGAGGTCAGCGCTTCCATGCGAACGGTGGGGGAGGGTTGTCGAAACAGCGCTTCTGCATCGTGCAGGACAATGGCGTCCAGGCCGCTGAGTTCGCGAACGTAGACTTGCAGGCCAGAGACGGAAAGCTGCGTGGCGGAGACCGCTTGGTCGGCAAACTCGACCCAGGTACCGTCCGCAAGAGAAATTAGGAAGCGCACGCGGACCGCGTCGGAAGCAGCACTGGTCATGTTCGATGAACTTAGCGCGTCCAGCCTTCCGCAAGTGCCAGCAACGAGGGCACGGTGCGCCAGGCCCCCGGATGGGGCGTGCGCCGCCCGACCAGCACCGCCCGCAGGCCCGCCAAGGCGGCCCCCCGCACGTCATGGGTGGGCGAGTCCCCCACGTACAGGGCCTGCTTCGGCGTCACGCCCAGCAACTCCAGGGTGTGCTGGAAGATGCGAGGGTCGGGCTTGAAGACCCCCACCTCCCCGGAGACCACAACCACGTCGAAATACCCTTCCAGCCCACTGTGACGTAGACGGGCACGCTGCTCGGCGCCGTCGTACGCGTTGGTCAGCAGCGCGAGCTTGAACCGGGGCCGCAGCGCCGTCAGCAGGGCCTGAGCGCCTGGCAGTGGGGCGCAGGCCCGCAGCAGGTGCGTGCGATAGGCCTCCAGGTACCCGGCGTGCCACGCCACGCCGCAGGTGTCCAGCACCTCGCGCAGCCGGACCTCGTGCATGCGCAGCGGATCGGCCTCGCCCCTCTCGACACGCCCGTGAAACGCCAGGATGGCTTCCACGGCCATGTCCACGAAGGTCTCGCGGGAATGGGGAACGCCCGCGAGGCGACGTACCTGCTCCAAGGCCGCCAGGTCCGCGGCGACGAAGTCGGTCAGGGTGCCGTCGAAGTCGAAGCAGACGGCCTTGAGCTCGGGCAGGTCACGGTCAGGCATGGGGTCGGAGCTCAAGGTAACCCCTGCTGGGCCACCGGGAGGTCCGTCTCCCTGGAACGCGACGGTCTTGCGCCTACTTGCCCTTGCGGATCGGCAGAATGACCCCCAGACCAACCAGCACCAGCACAACGGCCGCCGGCCGTTCCCAGCCGGTCAGGCCTTCATGGGTCAACCCGAAGAAGGCCAGGATCACGAGACTGAGCAGAATAGGCATGACGACCCGCGCGTAACTCCAGTGCATGGCTCTCCTTGGTCAAGCTTGAGTCGAACCACCCGGCCGGACTGGGCGGGTTCTGCTGTTCCGCCTGGGCGCTCAGCCCTGGCCCGCTGAGTCTCAGGGCCTGGGCGTGTAGTCCGTGAGCGTGATGGACCCGAAAGCGTCTTGCAGCCCCCGGGTCACGTCCCCGCTGCTGATCTGGTTCGGAATCGGGAAGACCGGGTCGAAGGTGATGCTCAGAGTCACGCAGCTCTCGGGGCTCTGACGCTCACGCTCAATCAAGCCCGTGTAATACGCGTAGAGCTCATCGATCGTGTCAAAGGCCGACCGATTGCCCTCTGGGACTGCCTGGCCGGTGGACACGACCGTCGCGGAGACCACTTGATTCCCCCGGACTTCAACCCGGGTGGGAGGCAGAAAGAGGGTGGGAATGGCCTGGGTCACGTCGTAGTTCTTCTGGCCCAGGGCGTCCCAGCGGGCGCGCTGCTCGCCGAGGGTCCGTGCGAGGGCGTCCCAATCTGGCGTGCGGTAGCTGGATTCGCAGCGGGGGTTGACGGGCGGCAAGGGGGGAATCCCGGGTGGGGACACGACCTGCGTGCAACTGCCCAGCAGGACGCTTAAGCCTATGAGAAGGTGGAGAGGGCGCATGGGTGCTCCTTGTCGACAACGCGGAAGGTGGAAGGGTGGATGTCTCCGTGAGGGTACGCCGAGCAGAGCCGGTCAGCAGTGCAGGTTTGCGTGCCCTCTGGTCTTCACGTCCTATAGATGAAGACTTCGGCATCCTTCCCTGGGCAGCGGCCTGGGCCACGGTCCCCACTGCACCCTCACCGGAAGGCCCGGATCATGGACTCCACGTGCTGTTCGGTGGCCCGCACCTGACGCTCCAAATCCCTGGTTGTCTGGTCTTCCAGCCCCCGGGCACGGCGCTGGTCCAGTTCCCGCCGAAGCTGGCGTTCCATCTCGCGCATATGGGTCAGCACGACCGCCGAGCCCAGGGCACCCTCGGCCCTGAAGGAGAAGTGATGTCCATCCGGGTCTTCACGGACATACGCGTAGGGGCTGAGCTTGCGGTACCCCTCGGCGAGCAATCGGGGTTCGTCCCGGCTGAGGCTGCTCTGGCAAGCCGCCAACACCAGGGGAAAGATCAACGCCAGCGGGCGCAACTGCTTCATGACTCCTCCACACCTGCCCGGCCCGCCCAGTCACAGGTCACCGTCACCTCGGCCATGGGGAGCCCGAAGAGGGTCACGGCCGTGACCTGAGCCTGATAGGGACGAAGGGCCGGTTCACAGTCCCCGTTGGACGGGCGAGGAGGAACTTCACCCAGCTTCCGGACGACATATCGGCGGATCAGCAGGCTCTCCACAGGGTGGCTGAGCAACTGCCCACTGGCTATCACGGCATGCGCCACGAACGCTCGCTCACCTGAGGTCCCTCCGCGCTCGCTGCGAAGCACGAACGGCAGACCGAACGCGGCGGCCAGCAGGAGGGCCAGGCTCCAGGTTCTGAAGTGGCGCATGGGTCAAGCGTACGGCGCTTTGGCCAGAGAGATTCGGAGTGGAGCCCCGCTGGGGAGGGTCAAGCCGTGCGAACGCCAGCGGCCTCTTCTGGGTGGGGAGCGGCGCTGCTGCATCTGGGATCGGGGCTGCGCGGCAGGCCGCGGGCCAGTTGAGGCACCGGGTGGAGGTGCCCTGAGGGGCCCCCTCCCACGTGAAGGCCAGACGCTGCGGCGCTGACCTGGCCTCATCTGCGGTCAGCCACGCTCCCGAAAGCTGAAGCATGCCCTGGCCCCGCCTTCTGCTGCTCTCGGCCCTGCTGTCCGGCTCTGCGCTGGGTCAGGTCACGCCCCCTCCTGGGCCGCCCGCCCGCTCCCAGCCTGCCCCACGCCTGAATATCGACGAGCTGAACGCGGAGATCGCCCGCCAGGCTCCAGCGTATGGGGGCTTTTTCGTCCGGGATGGCCTGCTCTCCGTGTACGTCACTTCCACTGACCCTGCCCAGCGTCAGGCCGCCGTGCGCGAGCTGTTCGCGGTTCAGGGCGAGGAACTGAGGCGACGGGGCTTCTCTCCGGAGACGGTCGTCTTCGTGCCTGGCCAGTTCAACGCTGAACAGCTCCTGGAAGCGAAGGTGGCCGCCCGGGGCATCGACGGTTGGCAGAGCATCGACATCGACGAGACCCGCAACCGTGTAGTCGTTCAGTTGCGTCTGCCCGGTATGGAGGAGCGTGCCCGGGCCTTTCTCGCCGAGCAGGGTCTGGCCCCGGGCATTGTCGTCATCGCGCCGATTCCTCACGGGAAGCTCCCGGAGGCCCCAGCCTTCATCACTCCACACCAGGCCCAGTTGAAGGTGCCTGTTCTCGTCGCTCAGGGGAACACCCTCCCCATTGAGCTGAGGGTTACCAATCCAACCGGAAAACCCCTGCACCTCGAACATGGCTCCTGCGCCTTCACAGTGGAGATTCAGAACGTGGCCACCGGTGAGCTGGTCCTGCCAGTTCCGGGGGCCCAGATCTGCACTATGGAACTGCGGCTCGCTTCCGTCCCAGCTCACAGCACGGTGACGGTTGACAGCCGGGAGTGGAACCTGCGGAGCCCTGGGGGTGGGGTGGTGCCACCGGGCCGTTACGTGGTCCGGGCGGCCTTCGCGGTCGGGGCAAGAGATCCCCAGTTCATCCGCCCTCCCGATCAGACGTTCGAGGTGGTCGCCGGTACTCAGGAGACGGGGACGGCCCAGCTTCGCAACGTGCTGCGCGACGGCGCCTATGGCATCGCCTTCCACACTCTGCTGGGCGAGGAGCAGGGGCAGCCGGTCGTGTTCGTCTTCGTGCCTGACCGCCGGGCACAGGCGGGTGTGGAACAGAGATTGCGTGAGCAGAAGCTGCCCCTGGACCGGGTGCGCTTCCGGGTGCTGCCTCCACTCCGCGTCCCGCCCAGTGGACAGGGAGGAGCGCGGCTGCAGGTGGGGAGCCATACCTGGCGAGGGAACGCTCAACATCTCTTCGAGCTCTCGGCGAACGTGACGCCTTGGCTGGCCCAGGGGGCCTGGCGCTGCCAACCCGTGATCAACGTGGTCGACCCCCGCAGTGGGGACGTGGTGGGGGGCTGGCCCGGCTTCTGGATGAGTCGGGTGCCGCATCCATGCTCAGGGGGCGGCCGGCTGTCACTCAGCTCCTGGAGAGGGGTGTGGGACGAGCGCCGGAGTGACGGCACACCGCTGCATGCGGGGAGGTATGAGGTCCACGCGGGCCTGAAGGTGACCCTGAAGACGGGCCGGGTCGTGTGGTTGCTGGCCCCGGTTCAGGAGCTGACGGTCCCGTGAGGCGCCTTTTCCTGCTGGCCGGAGTCCCCCTCTCCCTGGCCTCCGCCGCCCCCTCCGAGGTGCTGTACGCCAAGCGTCTGGACTTCCTGACGCACGTCGAGACCCGCCGTGACCTCGATCTGGGGAAAGGCCTGCGCGTCGGGGTCGAGAGCGCACCGGGCGAGTACGTCTACGAACCTCGCGTGAGCTTTCTCTTCCAGAAGCTGCGCCCCGCCTTGCCCGCACCCTTCGCCAAGGGGTACATCCTGAACGAGGTGCCCTTCCGGGTGATCGGCCATTACCGCATCTATGCCCAGCGGATGATGACGCCCAGTGTCCTGACCCTGGTCCTGCCGCTGGAGAACACGCGTCCGGGGGACCTGCACTTCGTTTACCTCTGGGACGGCGAGCGCTACCTGAACTGGGGGCAGGCCGACGGGCGAGGGGCGTTCGTGGCCCTGGCGCAGTTCTCACCGTTGCTGAAGACCACAGACTTCGGCTACGGGGTCCGGATCGTGATCGCTGCCGTGAGCCGTCAGGCCCTGACGCCCGTGTGTCGGCGTCGAGGAGGCACGGTCGGTGTAGACGGCTGCAACGCCTCAGGCTTTCCGGGGTCGCCGTGAGGGAGCAGCTGCCGTTCCTGGGCCGAGGCCTACTCGTCCTCCCTGCGGTCAGGGTCACCCTTAGGTCGGATGCTCCTGTCGACCTCTCCCCGGGAGACTGAGCCGTGCCTCCCTCCGCCTCAGCGGTGCCCGCCCCGTGGCTCTCCCTCCTCGTGGGCCTCATGCAAGGCCTGCTGTTCTGGTGGCTCCAGCAGGGGGCTGAGGAGGCCCCGTTCCCCGCGCCCTGGGCCACCGTCCTGACAGTCCCCGTGGTGATGCTCCCCCTGGCCTTCTCCTTGCTGGGCGCCTTCCTGACCCGGGACGCCCGACTCACCTGGGGCACCCTGGGCGTGACCGCTCTGACCACCCTCGCCGTCCTCTCGCACCTGACCCTGGGCACCGCGGGAACGGCGGCCCTGGGGGGCGTCATCGGCGTGGTCGGCCTGCTGTTCGTCCAGGCGGCCTCCCTCGCCGGAACCTGGCGCTTCCCCTATCCCCTGCTGTTCCGCGGCCTGGGCATGACCGCCACCCTGCTGGTCGGGGGCACCCTGTTCACCGGCGTGATGGGCCTGCTGATCGTGCTGGTGTCGGCCCTCTTCGGTGGCATCGGCCTGGACGCCGTGCCCCGCTTCCTGGGAGAGCCCTGGGTCTTCTTGCCCCTCGCAGGAGCGGCCTTCGCCTTCAGCGTGACCCGGCTGCGCACCCGCCCCGAGTTGCTGGAGACCCCGGTACGGATCCTGCTGACGGTGCTGTCGTGGCTGCTGCCCCCCGCGGCCGTGCTCACCGGGCTCTTCGTGCTGGCCCTGCCGGTCGCCGGCCTCCAAAGCACTGAACGCCTGTTCGAGGGCCTGCTCTCGTCCTCGACCTACCTCGCCCTGACCCTGGCCGTGCTGCTGCTCACCCAGGTGGCCTATCAGGATGGAGAGGAGCGCCCGGCCCTGCCCGACTGGGCGCAGCGGCTCGCGTCGGGGACCCTGTTTCTGCTGCCCCTCTTTCCGATGCTCGCGCTGTATGGCCTTTCCCGGCGGGTCATAGAGTACGGCCTGACGGAAGCGCGGGTCCTTGGCCTCGCCGCGGCCGCCGTGCTGCTGATCGCGGCTGCGGGGACCGCTTGGACCGCCCGGCGGGCGTCTCCTTGGCTCGCTGGCCTGGGGCGGGTCAATACGGTCGCGCTGGCCCTCTTGGGAGCCGTCACGCTGGGGCTGAGTCTGCCGGGCCTGCTCCCGCTGCACTTCACCGTGCGCGATCAGGCCGCGAGACTGGCGACTGAACCCTCGCCGGAGACCCTGGACCGGGTGCGCTTCCTGGCGTACGAGAGCGGCGAGGCCGGGCGCGGGGCGTTGCAGGCCGCGCTTGACCGTCCGCTCCCGGTGGCTGTGGCAGCGCAGGCGCAGGATGCCCTGACCTACGAGGCGCCGGAGTTCAGCGAGCGCTACCGGGAGACGGGGGCTCCGGTGCCCGCCTGGGTCTTCAGTAGCGCCCCACTGGCTGGATCGGCCCTGTCAGACGTTCAAGCAGCAGCCTTGGTGCGGGTGATGCAAGCGTTTCCGGCCTTTGAACAGTATTGCGGTGGGGGACGACCGACCTGCCGCTTCCGATATGTGGTGACCGCTTCGGCCGGCCTAGACCGGGCACTGGTGTTCCAGAACTCGTCGTGGCCCAAGGGGCTGTGGTTTGAGTGGGAAGGGGGCGAATGGGTGCGGCGTGGCCGCTTCCGGCCGACCTACCCCGCGACCGAGGTCCGCCCCTTGCTGCCCAGTCGACTGGCAGGTGCACCCGTGAGCTCCGAGACGCTGGCCTTGCAGATCGTGCGGGTGGGCGAACAGATCCTCTTTCTGTCCGCGCCGGAGAGCCGCTTACCGTGAGAGAACGTCTCGTCCGGTTCAGGGCCGAAGCGGCTCGAACCGCTTGAGGTACTCCTCGATGCTCTCTAGGCCGATCCTGGCCCGACGCTCGTTGACGTGCTCCGGGTCCGCCAGCATCCGTGGCGTCGCGCGGCCCCGCACGCTGTCGTAGCTGACCTGGGTCCCGTACAGTTGGGGTTCGCCCTGCGCGAGGCGCACTCGGTCGGTGAGGTACGCGAAGTTCTGCGCCTCGGCCTGGGTGGTCTGTTGCTGGCCGATCAGGTCCAGGATGCAGTCTTGCAGATCATTCGCGGCGTCGGCGTGCTGGGCCAGCAGCCAGGCATTAAAGGCCAGTTGCGAGTCACCGCGGTTGGTGCTGGGCCACCCGTATTTTCTCAGCACGTCCCTCAGCCAGGCGGTGGACTCGGCGTCCACCGCATTCATCCTGCGCGCCCCCGGCTCGCCCCGTCGGCTGGCCTGATCCTGCTCCACCAGGCGGTCGGCTTGCTGGGCCAGGGTGTCTCGCTGGGCCTCCGTCAGGGGAGTATTCAGGGCGGCCGTGGTGGTGAAGCGCTGGCAGACCGGGCGCAAGACCACCGGGCGGTGCAGGCCAGCGGGCGCCGTTCGCGGAGGGAGGGCGGCCTGGGTCTGGGCCAGGGCCTGGGCCAGAGGGGGGAGTCCGGCGGCGGCCCGCCGAACATCGACGTTCGCTGCGTCCTCCAGGGGCAAGGGCTTCACCCTGCGTCCGACCAGCTTGGTCAGGGTGCCGTAGCGCTGCTTGCGTCCCAGTCCGGTCAAACCACCATCGATCAGGCGGGCGGCCTGCTGGCGCTCCTCCAGATTGGTGGCGACGCCCAGCGCCACCTGCCCGGCGCACCACATCAGCTCGGGTTCGTTGAGCAGCCGCGCCAGCGAGGTCCGCAGGTCCGGGTCACCTGGCCAGCCATACGCGCTCAGCAGTCGGCGCAGGTAGGGGGCGGCCTCACGCCCCAGGGCGTCGAGCTGACGGCGTTCCGCAAGGCTGGGGGGACGGGTCGCCAGTAGGCCAACGAAACGCTCGACCTGCGTGCGGTAGGTGCCCAGCGTGGTCTGAACTGCCGCGGTGAGGGCCGGGGACATCGGCCGGGTCTGGGGCGCGATCAGCCGGGTGCAGGCGGCCGCGTCGGGAGGTGACTCGAACTGCAACTGCGCGAGGGCCGAGCTGCAACCCGCCAGGACCGCTGTGAGCAACACCTTTCGCATAGCTCCTTCACTCTCACACAAGCAAGGCTGCCCGGTGACAGCGGTACAGCCCTGGTTCAGGTCCTGGTGGCCGAGTCGACGGGTTGAACCATCGGGGGAGCCGTCAAGCACAACTGTCCTGGCGTCCCCTCATCCTCGTTCGGGCTGCCCTGCGGCGGGCGCCCCGCCTTGGAAGACGGGACTGCCCCTGTGACAGCAGGGCAGGGAAGAGAAGTCCCGGAAAGAACCACTCCCAATCCATGCTGGGAAGCATGCGCACCATGTGTCTTTCCCTGCTGCTCCTTTCCCTGGGAGGCCCGGCCCAGGCCGCGCCCACACCCTCGCTCCGCCTCGTCGCCGTCGGGCAGACCCTGAACTGGCCGACGGGCAATCAGCACCTGACCCTGGACGTGCGGGAACGAGGTGTCGTCACCTTGACGGTCGATCATCCCGGCTTCGACCCCACCAGGTACGCCACGCGCCAGGGGGTGGGCGGCGACGAGCAGTACCGGCCGGGCGTGGTCACCACCACCTACCAACTCGCGGACGCGGCCGGGCGGGTCCTCCTGCGGCGCGACGACCTCCCCGGGCAGGGGTCGCCGCAGGCGATCTTCTCCGGCGTGCTGGAGCCCGGCCAGTACCGGCTCACCCTGTCGGTCAGCGGCGCGGCCAAGCGCGCGGTCGGCCTGAGCGTGACCGGCCCGGTCGAGGTCAGCGCCACGACCATCAACACCACCGTGAGGGGGCGTCAGTGGACGTCGGTGAACGCCGTGCGTCTGGGGAGGCAGGCCACGCTGCGGCTCTACAACGGGGACAGTGCCCGGGAGCTGGAGTTGCGCCTTCGGTACGACAATGGGCAGATCGTGCCGCTTCCCAGCGGCATGCGCGGCCGCTGGACCGAGGCTACGCTCGCCGCCGGGACCGGGATGATTGAAGCCCGCCAGGGTCCGGGGGCGAAGCAGTGGAGCAAGTCCTTCGCGCTGTCCCTGCTGGGCGGGCAGGCCCAGGCCGTGCCCCAGGTCCTGCAAGCCTGGACGGCTTCCGCGCCGCAACAGGTGGTGCAGGTGACGCCCGCGCGCACCCAGGTCGTCAAGATCCAGGACATGCGCGCTCCGGCCCGCGAGGTGCTGGTGCGCGACGTCACACCGGTCGGCCCTCCGGCGCAGGCAGCCTCCAGCTCGCCGCCCCTCGGCCCGGTGCAGGCGGGCACGCTGGCTCCCCCGGTGGGCCAGAGTAGGGGCACCGTCACGACGGGCGTTCCGGTCAGCCCCACGGCCGTGGACAGCCACTTGCAGAAGACGGGCACGCTCAATCTCGCCGCGCAGGACCCTTTCCGCTTCAGGTATGACCTGTGGCCTGCTGAGATTTCCGGCCTCCGCCTGCCGTAGAAAACTGCCCTTTCGTTGGAACTTGATCCTGGGATTGGTGCTGGGTACGGTGGCGGCGGCCGCAGGTGGCAGCTTCGGTAGAACGCGGGGTGGACAGGCACAGACTTCCGGTCTGGGCTCTGAAGTCATGAGGGAATGGGTCCCGCTCGCATTCATAGGTTGATGCGGATTGATGTTCGTTATAGGGTGGGGCATGAACGCGGTCGACCTCCCCCTGCTGGGTGAGCCACCGGAACCCCAGTCCCTGCTGGCGACCGAGGTGGTGCGCCACACCCTCAGCCTGCCCAGGGGCGTCTCGGAGTACTTCGCGGCGCAGGGGCGGCCGCTGGGGCTGAGCGGGGCCTCCATGATGGCGCTGGTGCTCAGCCGTCTGACCCACCAACTCGCCCTGCCCACGGCGCCGCTGCAAGACACGCACCGGCGCCTGATCGCCTTGCTGTCCTGGCACGGCGCAGGGCCCGCCGACCTGGACCGCCTGCTGCCTCCCTCGGCGCGGGCGACCCCCCTGCCCTGGGCGACGCTCGCGAGCAACGAGGCGGCGCTGGAGCTGTTGCAAAGGCGCGTGCCCGACTCCGGCACGGCCGCCTCTCCCACGCTCCTGGCCTACATCGCGGACGAGTGGCAGGTTGAGCCCGACTGGCTCCTCGGCGTCCAACCCCGTCCGGGCCGCGAGGTCCGTGTCCTGACGACTGGGGCCGCCTTGGCCGAGGCGCTCGCGGCGGACGTTCTTGAGCAGGCCGCCCACCACGGCAGCCTGGAACTGGCTCTGCTGACCAGCCCTCCCGGCGAGGTGCTGGCCGCCCTGCCCGGAAGTCTCCTGTTGCTGACTGCCTGCTACGGGGACCTCCCGGAGTTGCCCCGCCACCAGGTCCTCGCCCTCGTCGACGTCGCCGACCGTTCTCAGCTCGGCACCCTGCGCGAGCTGGCCCGGCGCGTCGCCGCCGGTTCCCCCGGCGTGCAGGTCACGGGCGAGCGGGTCGCCCCCGACGACTTCCAGGCCCTGGTCACCGGTCGGCGCCACATCGCCGAGGTCCGCCGCCAGGCCGCTCCCACCCGCTGGCCCGCCGACGAACTTCTCGAGCTTCATCAGCCGGGTGCCGCCGACTGACGGCCCCACTCCAGGAGACCCAGATGACCGATCCCTTCACCGCCTACCGTGACGCCGTGGCCACCATGAAGGTGCCGCTGCTGGAGAGTCCCCTGCGTCCCGTGATCAGCGGCCTGACCGTCGAGGCCCCCTCACGCCACAGCCAGGTGCGGCTGCATGTCACCTTGCAGGGCAGCCTCCCGGTGGCCGCTCTGCTCGGCGACGAGACGTTCCGGAGCCTGCTGGCCCCCATGCTGACTCCGGAGGACGTGGAGCGTGGCCAGGTGCAGTTCGAGCATGTCGACCTGGCCACGCTGCAATACAGCACCCGCGTGACCGGCGTCGATGTCGGCGCGGCGGCCCTGCTGGAGGCCGTGGTTCGGGAGTACGTGCAGAGGCTGCGCTCCCGGGGTGAGGTGCAGGCCGGTCTGCACGCCCCTGTGAAGCACACGGAGGCGGAAGTCGCCGCCAGCAGCAGCCTCAACCCTCAGTGGCGTGAGCCGGTCCTCACCGCCCACGGCCCCGTGTCCCTGTCTCAACCGGAGACCGGAGTTGAGCCAGAAGCCCTGAGCGGCAACGGGTCGCCCCCCTTCTGATGGCCGCCTCGAAGGGGCGGGGGCGCGCCGGTTCTTCGGCGGCACCCACGCTGGACAAAACCACGTCCTCCGTACACTTCCCGCATGGAGACGGCAGGGAAGGGGACATGTTGAGGGGGCATGACGAGAAGAATGTCGCGTCCCTGATTTTCGTTCCAACTCAGGAACGGCTGCCTGAGGACATGCTGCGGCTCGAACGCATCGTGTTTCGCCCCAGCGGCCAGCCCGCCCGGATCGTCTGCGTCGGCGTGGCCGACATCGGGCTCGCCCGTGGCAGCGACAACGATCTGCTGGTCGCCTTGATCAACACCTACATCGAGGCGGGCTGCCCAGCAGACGGGGTCATCACCACCACGGCCTATGCCCTGCTGAAGCTGGCCGGCCTGGACACCGGCGGTCAACACTACCAGGCGCTGGGGCAGGGTCTGGAGCGGATGCTGCACACCACCTACCACGTGACGGACGGGTGGTTCGACGTGCGGGAGAAGCGCTACACCACCGTGTCCTTCCGGATCATCGACAACCTGAGCCGCACCCACGGCGAGCCCGAAAAAGGGCGAATTCGCCTCGACCGCCGTTCGACGTTGCGGATTCGGCTGAACGAGGAGATCACCAAGAGCATCAACGCCGGGTACATCAAGCCCCTGAACCTCACGGTCTACCAACATCTGCCCTCGGTCGGGTCGCGCGCGCTCTACCGCCTGCTGGACGTGTACCTCGATGAGGCGGCCGGGCGGGGCGACTCAAAGCCGTACCGGGTGGTGGTCCCGATGATGGCCCTCGCGGAGAGTTGTGGCCTGCTGGGGCGCCGGACCGACCATGTCCGCAAGTCGCTGGAGAGCATGCACGCCCCCCTCCTGGGCATCGGGTATCTCCAGGAGGTGGACTTCATCGGGCGGGGCAGCAAGACCACCGTGCAGTACACGTACGGCGAGGCCAGCTCCCCGATCAACCCGGAGCACGTGGCGCGGTTGACCCGGTACGGAGTGCACCGGGGCGTGGCCGAGAAGTACGTCCGCAACCTGGGTGACGACGTGCTCCCGGTGATCGAGAAGTTCGAGGAGCGTCGGCGAACAGGGGAGAAGATCAACAATGAGGGCGGGTACCTCTCCAAACTGCTGAAGGAGGCCGCCTCCATCGTCGAGGAGGCCCGGGTCGGAGCCCTGAGGGCACAGGAGGTGCAGCGCACCCGCAAGGCCGCCCAGGGGGCTCAGGGCAAGGCGGAGGCGGAGCAACACCAGCTCTTCGAGGCCCAGCGCCAGAGTGTGCTGGAGGCCACCCCGGACGCGGCCCTGGAGGTGGTGCTGTCTCCCTTCAAGGCCAAGCAGCTCGAGCGCCGTGGGCTCAGCTTGCAGGAACTGGACCAGGTGCGGTCCCGGGTCCTGGAAGGCCGGGTCACCGCCCTGGAGATGGACGCCGCGGTGAACCGGGCGTTGATGTCGCCTGGAGGCCTGGAAGCGCTCCGTCAGCTGCTGTGAGCTGGACCTGACCTGGGACCGAGGCGCTTCGCTCTCAGCCTCGGGGGATCTGTCGCCCGTGTGTTCCCCACCGGGAGCGGGTGGAACCGCCCTGGTGTTCTCTGTGACCAGAGCGCATTGAAATCCTAGACGCCGGGTATCGGGTAACTTCGGGGGTTTGACGGCCCAAGCTCTCGGGTAACTTCGGGGAAATTCCCGGTTTTTGCCCTTCAGAACGCCAAGCGGCTCCTCCGGCAGACACCATCGGGTAACTTCGGGAGTTTGGCCGCCGGACTATCGGGTAACTTCGGGAATTTTGACGCTGTGTATCGGGTAACTTCGGGAGTTGAGTGGCGCAAACTGTCGGGTAACTTCGGGGAAAAGTATCGGGTAACTTCGGGAGTTTGGTCGCCGGACTATCGGGTAACTTCGGGGAAAAGTATCGGGTAACTTCGGGGAAAGTGTCGGGTAACTTCGGGGAAAAACAGAAAAAAAGCCGTCCTGGACGATGGGCCGTGCGCTCCTATGATGATGTCATCAATCTTTTAGAGTCTTTAAGAAGAAACAACATCAATCAGCGGTCGCCGGTTCGCCAAGAGCAGGATTGTCGCTGGCCCTCACCAGGGAAACCGTCATGCACCTATCCCGCCTGCCAGTCTCCGACCGGCCTCTTTCCCCTGGATGTCGCCTCAGAGGTGGTCACGCTCGCGTCCGGTCTCACCTCCGTGTTGCCTCCTTCGGTGCAGGTGACTTTTCATCGGCCGCCGCCTGCCCTGTATCCGTGGTGGGGGAGGGGCCGTCGCAGCCCCCCTTGCTGGCCCGGGCAGGTTCCCTCAGCCTCGTCGTGGCCCCGGGCGTGAGCGACGCAGAGTACCGCTGCTGCTCACCGCTCACCCGGGGCATCTGGGACTCCGGCGCGTCGACAGCGAGGAGGCCCTTGCCCAAGTGCTGCGTCAGGCCTGAGTCTGACCATGTTCGCAAACTTACTTAAGAATATGCGCTCAGCCTAAGTGGGTGACTTTGCTTCTGCCGCTCCCGTTTTTAAATTGGGAGGTGTACCTCGCCTTGCCCTTCTTCTTTCGCTTTGGCCTAGGCTGAGGCGTGCTGTTTGTTTGAAGGAGGGAGAGGGTGCTTAAGCGCATATTCCTAGATAGGTATTACACTGCGGTGTGATGAAGACGGCAGAGCAAGCCAAGGTCTTGACGGCCCTGTTCCGCGATCCCCGCACGCCGCCTGCGGAAAGGCCGCTGCTGATCGCCCGGCACCTCGGCCTGGTGGGGGACTCGCTGACCAAGCAGGACATCGCCTTTCTCTCCAACCTGCGACCCTTTTTCGAACACGCCGAGGAAACGGGAACCGACCTGCTCCACCCGCCCGAGGACTTTCACGGCTGGCTGGCGGTGCCGCTGACCCTGTCGCGCAAGGCTGGAGTGTCCCGGATCAGCAACAACACCTACAACGCCCGCGCGACTGCGCTCTCCCGCCTCTACGCGGCCCTGCGTCAGCAGGGGGCCGTCCGGTACAACCCGGTCCATGACCTGCCCCGCCGGAAGCCGGAGCAGTCGGGGACCAAGCTCCCCGGTGCCGGGGAACTCCAGGTCCTGCGGGACGCCTTGGGGCGCAAAAGGGAGCCTCACACCCTGGCCCTGTTCCTGCTGATCTACCGCCTGGGTTTCACCGCGCAGGCCGTCTTCGAGTTGCGCTGGGACGCGCTGGACCTGACGGCAGGTACCGTGCGCCGCGGCGAGGTACTCAGCCGCCTGCCCGCCGACATGCGTGGGGTCCTGCTGCGGCTGCGGACCCCCGACCCCCTGCTGGTCGATCCGACCGTCCGGCCCCGGCGAGGCGGGGAAAGCCCGAACCGGCAGGACCACGTGTTTCCCGGCCTGCACGAGGTGGACGAGGTGCGGGAGTTCCTGTGGCAGGCCACGGGATTCGGGAGGGGGACCGCCGGAGGCGCCGTCGTGCCGTCGACCCTGCGGCTCGCGGGCCTGCGCGACGCTCAGCTCGAAGGGGACCTCGGCGAGCAGGCCCGGCAGTTCGGGTACCGCGACGTGGTCGCCTTCCACAAGGCCCGGGAGAATGCCCGCGCCCGCCAGTCCCGGCTCACCTGAGGAGAGTGCTGTTGAAGGGGTGCGTGGGGAAGCGGTCCAGATGCTCAAATGTGCGCCATCAAAAGCAGCAACCGGTGCTGTGTCGAAAAACTTTCACCAAAAATGCTATGCTCAACGATGTAGTGAAACCAACCTCCCCAGTGAAATTCACTTCCTCGTCCGAGCAGCGACGAGAAGTGTTCCAGCGGCTTGGTGCGGCACTGGAGCGCATTCCTGGATTCAAGCCCCTGAGGTCAGACCGTGCCCTTCCCAGTGAGGGTGGCCCCGCCGGGTGGTTCGAGTTCCAGGTGGGCAAGAGACACCACCGCCTCCAATTCGTTGTGCTGCCCGCTGGCTACCCAAAGCGAGTGCAGACGGCAATGGAAGAATTGGAAGCGAACCCGTTGCCCGGCCAGACGCCCGACACCTACACCGTCCTCGTCGCCTCCTGGTTCTCGCCAGAGACGGTCACCCTCTGCGCGGAGCGTGGCTACGGCACCCTCGATTTCAGCGGGAACTATCGCCTGCACTTTGGTCACGTGTTCCTCGAGCGGGTCGGGGCGCCCCCACCTGCCTCCGAACAGCGTCAGGCCGCCTCGGTGTTCGCCCCGAAGTCGGCACGCATTCTGCGAGCGCTCCTGGCCGTCCCGGAACACCCCTGGAAGGTCACCGAGTTGACGGCCGTGACCGGGGTCAGTGCTGGCCTGGTGAGTCGGGTGCGGCAGCAACTCCTCGAGCGGCAGTGGGTCGAGGAGGTGCCGGGCGGCATCCGCCTGCTGGCTCCCGAACCGCTGCTGAGTGCCTGGGCCGAACAGGGCAAGGATGTGGAGGCGCGCCTCTATAGGGGGTACACCCTGCTGCACGGCCAAGCCCTGGGGGCCCGGCTCCTGCGCGTCATGCAAGGGCCGAACGCGGGAGAACAGGTCATTGCGGCCGGTGTCTCGGCTGCACAATGGATGGCCCCCTTCTTGAGAGAGTCCCGCGAGCAGTTCTACGTCACGGAGAAGGGGTTTGACCTTGTCCGTGACGAACTCGACCTCGAGCCGCAGGCGACTGGGGAGAACATCGTCCTCAGGGTCGTGGAGGAACCCGAAGTCTTCTTCGACCGCGTCCAGCCGAGCCCCCTGAGCTGGACGACCAGCCCGGTACAGACGTACCTCGACCTCCGCCGCGAGGGCGAATGGGGTGAGGAGGCCGCCGAGCATCTGCGGCAGAAGTACCTGCTTCCCCTGATTCACGGGGAGATCCCCGCGCCCGTGTCCCCCCTCCGCGAACGGCTTGAGGCCCTCCAGAGGCAACGAGCATGACCGAGCCCACCTCTGCCGAGCAGTACGGCGACCGGGGCAACGAGGCCACGCGGCGGGTCCTGCTGGACCTGGCGCATGTGCTGGGCGCCTACCTCGACCGCCTCGTCGTGATCGGGGGCATCGTGCCCACGTTGCTGTTGGAGGGGGCGGAGATGCCGCACGTTGGCACGTTGGACATCGAT
This sequence comes from Deinococcus terrestris, assembly GCF_009377345.1. Classification (NCBI taxonomy): domain Bacteria; kingdom Thermotogati; phylum Deinococcota; class Deinococci; order Deinococcales; family Deinococcaceae; genus Deinococcus; species Deinococcus terrestris. The sequence goes on from NZ_WBSL01000015.1 coordinate 33,392, forward strand.
CTGACCCTGGACGCGGAGGCGCTTCGGGAGGACGACGAGTACGCGCGGATGATCGAGCTGCTGGAGGAAAGCGGCTACATGCACAATGTCGAGGACAGCGCCCCTGACCTGCGGCCCTTTCAAGGGGCACCCGGCTGACGAAGCACCGCCCGCCCCTGGTTCCGGCGTTGCGGGTGCAGGAGATCGACGGCGGGCGCCTCGCGCTCGACCAGACGGTGGAGTACCGCATTCAAGGCCGGACGCCGGAGGGCTGGACGGATCAAGCACGGTTGCGCGTAGTAAGCATCCCGGCCTTCCTGGCTCTCAAGGGGAACGCCCTGGGGCGGCGGCGCAAACAGAAAGACGCCTACGACGTGTACTACGTCATCCACAACTACCCCGAGGGCCTGGACGTGCTCGTGGAGGCCTGCCGCGACCTCCTGCCGGACCCGCTGGTACAGGGTGCGTTCCGCCAGATCGCCGAGAAGTTCGGGACGGCCGAGTCCTACGGCCCGGGAACGGTGAGTACCTTCCTGCGCTCCCGGTTGCCGCTCGGCTTCACGGAGGAGCAGGTGCGGGTGGACGCCTACCGTCAGGTCTCCGCGTGGGCCCGGCGACTGGGGGTGTTCGGTGCCTGACGAGGGGAGGGACATGAACGATCTGAAACTCCAGGAACTGGACGAGGGCGACCGTCAGGATTTCGCCCTCGCCGCTTCCCGCTCCCGTTGCTGCCCGGCAGGGGTCGAAAGCGAACACCCTGTCGTGCACCTGCTGCAACACCCCGAAGTGCGCCCCGAGCCGGAAGACGAACGCTCCGCCGAGACCACGTCGCGGGCCTGACCAGCGCCGGGAGTTGCCGGTTACTGAGCCCGCCGATCCTCCACACCCGAGAGATCGGTGGGGTGTGCTCGGTCTTCCCGACCAGCCGGTGTGGTGTGAAAATAGCGGTCACGGCGTGTCTTGAGCAAGCTGAGCTTTTGATCTGAATTAGAGGGAACCACCCGGCGCGGACACTGCGCTTATGGCCTCCCCACCATCCTCTTCCTGGCGGCGCGGCGCGCGGTGGCTTGTTCTGTACCTCACCGCGGCCGTCCTCCTGATCGGCAGCGTGCTCGCGTTGGTGACGCATGGGCGGCTTCCGGTTTCCAGCCTGCCGGTCACGGTCTTCCTCCTGGGCCTGAGTGGCGCCGTTCTGGGGCTGGTCTTCACCTTCAGCCTCACCGGACCAGCCCTCAGTCGCCGCCGGGAGCTGGCCCTGGCCAGGGTCCTGGCCGACGTGACCGCTGGAAAGTACCGGGCCGCTCCCGACGAGGTGTGGCTGTTCAAGCGCCGCGGCTGGTGGACCCACACGCGTGAACTCACCTCACTCGGCCAGGCCGTGCTCGACGGGCGCAGGGGAGAGGAGCGCCGTGTCTGAGGTGATCCGCGCGCAGGGCCTGGCCGAGGTCTCGACCAAGCTTGAATCCGGCGGTCACTCCCCGGTCAGGGGCTGGGCATGAGGGCCTGGGAGCGGCGCCGATTGGAGGGTGGACGGGAACGGGTGCAACGCTTTCTCTCGGCGGCGGAGCCGGTCCACGACGGAGCGACACTCCTGCTCTGCCTGCCGCCGGAGGTGCGTCCCCTGGCTCAGGCCCTGGGACGTGATCCAGACGCGGCGTATCAGCAACTCTGGAGCGACGGCTTTCTCCAGCTCGCCCCACCCGAACCGGAGCTGCCGACCGTGCACCGCGGCTGGCTCACCCTGCTCGCCAGCCTTCAGGATAGCCGGACGGGCGCGGCGACCGACAACCGCGCTCTGCGGGAGAAGGTGCTGGGCACGGTCCTGAATCAGGAAAGGTGCGCCCACCCTCCCCTGTGGACCTTGGGAGAGCCCTGGTTCGCCCTGCGGGTCCTGCACACCACGGTCGGCCCCTCCTGGGACCTGACGATGGTGAGCGGCGAGAGAAGCTGCACCTACGTGTTCGAGGTGCCGGACTGGGCCTGGGAGGACACCCACCTGCGCCCCGTCCGCCTACTGAACACGCCGGGCGAGACCTGGGCGCAGAGCGCGGTGGTGTTCTGCCCTTCGGAAGTGACGCAGGCCGAATTGCGCCGCCAGGTGAGGGCGCTCCTGGCCGTGTTCGACGAGGTGGTCGGTCGGACCTTCGGGCTGCGCCCCACGGCGGCGCAGATGGCGGCGATGCTCGGCACTCGGCATGGTCTGGACGTGACGGACCTCCCGCTGGAAATCGAGACGCACGACGTGCTGTGTCTGGACGAGCTGGCGCGCCCCGGCCTCGACACTCCGGCCTCCCGGGCGGCCCACCCATGATCCGGCGCGACCACGGGCGGGCCGCCCTCCTAGCGAGGTCTTCCATTCTGCCCGCGTCCTGCTAGGACGCGCTGGACGGCCTGCGCCCGGACGGGTGGCCTTCCGGCGAGAAGGTCCCGCTGGACTTGGGCGAGATCGTCCGGGCAGCCGAGGCGCGTGACCGTGCCGCGCGGCTGGGACGCCTTGCTCGCCAGTTCACGCCGCGAACCGTTGGCGGTCACGGCCACCCGCTGGCAGCGCTCCCCGGAATGCGTGCGGCAGCTCGAGGGACGGGCCTGGTGTTTCGCCAGGGTACTGAAGGTGACGCTGCGAGAGTCATCGCCCTCCACATGTTGAGCACGTATTGGTCAAATTTTCTGCGTTTACGACTTTACTTTCTCGGGTTGGGAATAAGGCCTTTTGGGGACCGTATGCTGCAGCGGAGCGAGGAACCTTCTGCCATCCAGGTCCAGGGATGACCATCGTTGAGGAGCAGTGGGGGCCGTCCGGCCGAAGTTGTTCATCGTCCTTCGCAGTTCAATGTGACCCGCCCACGCCGACGACCCAAGCCTTGAAGGTGGTGGAGATGACACAACCGACCTGGGAGCATCTGAATCAACGTTTCTCTGCCCTTCTGGCCGCACCTCTCACTGCCCAGACCGCGCCGCAGTACCTGGAGGAGTGGAGGCAACTGAACCGCGCCATCTATCAGGCACGTGGCGAACTCATCCGCGCTTACTACGCGCACTCGACCGATGCTCAGGCCAAGGAGAATCACGACCAGTTTGTCCGCGACCACTTCCCCAGGCTGAACGCGGCGTCCACTCAGTTTATTCAACGCCTCGCGGCGAGTGGCGTGGACTACCCGGCTACCTGGCAGCAGTTTATAGCCCACACACCCTCTGGGGCTCCGTCGGAGGAATTGCTGGCCCTGTTCGGGGAAGAGAATCAGTTGGGAAAGTCTTTCCAGCAGATTCGCGCCTCGACGGTGTACCGCGTAGATGGGGAAGAAGTTCAACCCGGTCAACTGGCCGCAAAACTCCAGCACCCTGACCGTGAAGAGCGGCGCAAGGCTTACCTGGGATTAATCGGGAGCGAACATCAGAAGGATGACGAGCTCAACGAGCTGTTTGTCAAACTGACATCTTGCAGTTTAGGTTGAGGACGCAGGAAGAGCCTGCTGGAAGGCGTTGAGCGCATCAAGTTCCAGTTGGAGTGCTCGGCGACGCACCTCGGGAACGAACGAGAACCGAACGGTTCTCGCCAGGTCGCCCCAATCCGGCCAGGTCTCCCGCAGGTTCACAGGGAGATCGAGGTTCTGGAGATGGCATAGAAGAAAGGCCATCCCGGAGAGACACCACCAGCGCATGACCCCCTGTTTGCTGTGCTGGGCGAAGCGTTCGAGTCCGAACCGGCCCTTGACGGTCTTGAAGAAGGCTTCGATGCGCCAGCGGCGCTTTCCCACGCGGGCGAGATACTTCCCGCCCAGGTCGAGATTTGACATCACGAAACGTTGCTCCGGTTCCTTGTTGCGGTACAGCCAGACCCAGGAGACGCACATGGTCTGGTTAAGCCCGCTGGGCTTAACCAGAGTGCCTCGCACCATCAGGTCACGTACTTGGCGACCATCCTCCAGTTTCCGGGTGCAGCGCACTCCCACCACGATGTCCAACCCCCGACTCAGCACACCCCGAATGAACTCGACGCTCTCGAACCCCCCGTCTGCGTGCAGACGAGGACGCCGTTTTCCAGCGAGCAGGGCGGCAGGAACAGTGCGGAGCAGCTTCAACGCGAGCTGCGCGGGGGAAGGGGACCCCTTCCCCCGCCAGACTTGAAAGGCCCAGGGGAGACGCAGCTCTCCACAGCACAGGTACAGCACCACCAGGTGCACGCCATGGACGCTGTTGAAGGTATGGACCCAGTCGGCAAGTTCAGCGAACTTGCCAGTCTTTCCCAGGCTGGTCAGGTCCACCAGCAGTTCCAGCCGGGGGCGCTGGTGAGGCTGGGTGCGCCACCGATCCTGCAACGTCTCCAGAGCGTGCTGACGCATCACCCGACACAGTTGTCGGGTGTTCCAGGCGGCGTGGTTCAGGAAACGGCTGATGGCGGAGGGGGATTTGACGGTGGCTCCTGCTGGCAAGGGCTTGCCGGAACCATCCAGCAGCAAGTCGAGGAAGACCTCGAAGGATTCCCGGTGCTGCTTGCGAGAAAAGCAGGGCAGGATGTCAGAATAAAGCCGTCTGGAACGCATCTCTTTTGGGTTCACACCCCAATATGGGGCCAAAAGCACGTTCCAGACGTCCTTTTTGAAAACTGCAAGATGTCAGTCAAACTCCACGGTATCCGGACGCGCATCTCCCATCTCTGCGGGTTCAGAACCTATTACGAGTATGCCGTCAACAGAGGGCCGTTACACAACAAGGCCTATACACCAAATGAAGTTTTCGCATTCCGCGAGGCCATCAAGAAACATATCGTCCCCCTCTTCCTGGAACTCCGCCGAATCCGGAAGAGCTCTCTGGGAGTCCAGGAACTGCGGCCGTGGGACAACATGCTGAATCCTTTTGGGATCACGCCTATGGCGCAGTTCTCTGATGACGAAGACGTCCTTAACCGGACACAGCAGGTTCTGAACAGGCTTGATCCTGAACTTGGGACTCTCTTCGGCAATCTCAGGTCGGAGCAGCTTATAGATATAGAGTCACGCCCGGACAAGGCCAGAAACGGGTATTCGAGCATTCTGCCGGAGACGGAACAGCCCTTTGTCATTATGCACATAGGACCCAGGGCCTTTAATATACATCTTTTATTCCATGAGCTTGGCCATGCTTTACATTATGCAATGATGCCTAAAAATCAACCCTACGAGGTGTACGCAACTCCCTTGGAGTTTGCAGAATTTGTCTCTCAAACATTTGAAATAATCACAGTTCCTTTATTAAAGGAGTTCTTTAACAAGAAAGAATTGGGGGTTGTTGATTATCTCCTGTTAGAGCGTGTGTGTTTTGATATAATCAATACCTCTAAGTTGGATGAGTTTCAGGAGCGAATTTACAAGGAGGAGGCAGTTGATTCAAAGATTGTCTCCGAAATTTACGATGAAGTAGATGCCTCTTATCCAACAGGGGTCGAGTGGGGCGAGACGGCTTACCTCCGGCCGTACTTCTGGAAAAATTTGACACTCTTCAGCAGTCCATTTTATAGATTTGAGTATGGTGTGGCCTGGGTCGCGGCTCTCAAGTTCCAAGCGATGTATCAGGAAGACCCTCAACGCTCCCTCAATCGCTTCAAAGACTCCATGCGTCTTGGCTTCACCCGATCACCGCGGGAGTTGTTCCAAACTGCGGGGATACATCTTGACTTTGGTGAAGAAACTCTCGCGCAGACGGCTCAAGAACTTCGAAGGCGTATGCTGGTCAGACAAACCAACTAACCGAAAGGTGGAGGTAGAAATGAAGAACATGTTGCGTATCCTTCTGGTCATCCTCGTGACACTCGGTATGGCTTCGGCCATGAGTGGAGCCCCTGGCAATGCCCCGGACGACACAGGTGGCAACGATTACGGTGTGATGAACTGATAAGCTGGACGTCGTTCAACTCCCGTCAAATCGAGACCACCAGGGCGACTGTGGCGCGTGGGGCATTTTTGCCTTCCGTGCCACAATACTCTTTTGACAAGCCCCCGAGGGATCAGGTGACTCTTGAACTTGATACAACTCTTGATCTGGCGAACTGGCCGGATGTGCTCTCCTGGGCGGCAGAAGCTTCGGCGAGAGGGCACTCCCAGCTGGATATCGCCACTGCCTTCCTGTCGCAAGGCAGTGCCCTGGGGAATATCCGCGCTTTTACGCACTTGATGCGAGATCCCAGTTTCACCAAAGAACGGGGTCTCTCCATTCTCAAGGAAGCGTACACAACCACCACCGATCAGCTTGTGAAGATCATTGTCCTCGTCACAGCGCATCACACCGGAGCTCGGGAAAGCTTACATTCCGGCGAGAGAAACGAGAAGACGAATAAAAGCGGAATGCAGATCCTGCAAGAGTACTTGCGAGATATTCAGGGAATGGGGCGCATAGGGATGCTGCCCCTGGAAGCCGAATACCGGATCTTTCATGCCATGCTGGTGACCGCCCTCACCCTGAATGCCTCCCAGGATGTTCAACAACTGATCAGTCGGCTGATGGGCATTGCAGAAATTATTGGCCATAAGGAATTGACCAACCGCACCACAGACTTTTGCACCACAGCCCTGGTATCCACAAGCAACTACAGTGAGAGTATTGCCCTTGGAAGGCCGCAACTGCAGAAACCCCTTGTGCCGGGCATGCAGAGTTCCTATGTGGGGGTCATCGTCGACATGGCGAATGCCTTTCTCCATATTGGGGCGTACAAGAAGTCAAGGCAGTTTCTCCAGGAAGGTCTGGAGAAGATTCCCAACTCCTCCTCGCTTCTCGGTTACTTCCAATGGATCGAGGCGCAGTCCGGCCATCTCAGCCAGACAGAGGAACTGCCGAAGAACTGGGACCGGGTTGCCCGATACGGATGGCAGATTGAGGCCTTTCGGGAACTGAGTCGCGCCCTGGCGGAAGGTCCACACCGCGCCCATCATCGGCGACAACACTTTCTGCGGATCGTGGAGATCACGAATGAAGGTGTGGACACCCGTCTGTCCCACGATTCGACGGTTGAACGGTGGCTGAGGGCGCGTGCTCGTCTGGGTTTGGGTGAATACTCGCTGGCCCGCAGTGAACTGAGCAGAGGAGAACCATGTCGACCGGAGGACCTGCTGCACCGGGCCTGGACCAACGCCTTGCATCTTGAACTGGGAATGACCGTTCTTCCCCAACTGCTCAAGCCCATGCAGGAACTGGAGGAGGAGGCGCGCCGGATCTATGCGGATCTTCAGAAGATCGAGCATGCCGACCCGGAAGGACTGACGCAGCTCACCGCGCGGTGGATGCCCGCGGCAGTCGCCTACCTAGGACTGATGCCGGACGCCATTCCCGACTGCCGCAAAGCGCTGGAGAACGTCTTTCGGATCAAAGATCGCAAGAGTCGTTGGAGCATGACCGTCCTCCCCCCGGCACTCGCGCTGAGTTTGACGTTGGACGCCCTTGGACAGGAGTACCAGCCGGGCTTCAGCACCAACACGAACTACCAGTTGCGGCCCCTCAAACAGAAGGTTGGGGACGCGGAGGTCTGGGGTCCTGTCGTCGCTCCTGTCACTCTTGCCCTGGGGCTGTTAAGGGGGGGTTACCTTGATGCCGCCCGGGAGTGGCTGTCGGTCACCCGTATGGCGCCCGAAGCAAGGGGGGACTTGGGTGAGATCGCCGAGAACATCCAGGTGTCGTTTAAGCAGGCGGCTCAAGGCGTCTTGTCGTTCCACCAACTTCTTCAAAGGCTGGAAGTACTCATGGTGTAGCTGGCAGAGACCCCACCCCTCCCCCAACGCTTGACGGGCTACAGCCAGCGGCCAAGCCTAGTCGTGTTCTGAAGAACCTTGACGCGCTCGCTCAGAGGTATGTTTTTTGATTGCCGCATAGACTTGGAGGTGAGGGTTGCACCTCGCCGCGTCCACACTCCGGGCAACTCCACCTTTACGAAAGACGCCCCATGTCTCAGGGCCAGCCGCAACGTCTGGTCCTGTACGTCAGGCACCCCGGGCAGGGACCGCACGGCCGCGAACAGCAACCGCTCATCCCACGTAGGGTGTCCCGCTTTCGCAAGCGTCTCAGCCACAGCCGGTAGCCAGGCGGCGGAACGAGGCATTCCACGCCACCAGTTCGCGGCCTCGCAGGAGCGGAACGATTTGGGGGTACACCTGGGGCCAGCTCGGCGCCGCCAACTCCTCGCCGGTGATGTCCTGCACCGCCTGCACCCCCTCGCTCACCGGCCCGAGCGGGCGAACCAGGGATTCAAACAGCACCTCGCCGGTAGGGGAGACCGGGGCGACTGAGGGTCACCTCGGCGTCCTCGTTGATCCCCGTCGTCTCAGTGTCCAGGCTCAGCCAGTGGTTCCGAGCCACGATCCCCCGCAGGGCAGCCTGCCCCTCAGCAGCCTGCTCGGAAACCCCGCCAGAGTCGCCAGCAAGCCCAGCGCCACCGTCGCCAGCGTCAGGACGGACACCACGTCGTTCGTCCGCAGGGTGGCCCGCGCCGTGTACAGGTCGAACGAGCCCAGCACCAGGGAGCGCGCACTCTCCAGGGAATCCACGGTGTGCTCGTACTCCACCGCCAACGCCCGCAGGTGCCGCTCCGGTTCGTCGCCCACAAAGGCCACGAAGTCCGGCCGGGCCAGCGCGCTGTACACCCGGCGGTGGGACGTCAGCAACCGGCAGAGGTCCCCCACCTGCCCCGCAGCCGGGCCAGGTCCGCCAGCAGCTCCGATCCGACCGGCGCGGTCAGGGTGCGGGCGCGGTGGATCGCCCCCTCGCGCTCGTAATGGTAGTAGGAGTTGGGGGAAGGGGCACACAGCGCACGATCTCCTTCGGCCAAGCTCAGGCCGGGTACACGGGGAAGGCACTCCGAAGGGCTGCCAGAAGGGGTTTCTGGAGGACAGGGGCGGGAGGTGCCGCCACGGGTGCTTCACCCGGAAGCTGGGCGCCCAGGTGCGCGAACACCAGCAGGCTCCGCGCCACCTGGACGGCGAAGGCCGCCACCACGGTGCGCGGTCGCCCGGACAGGGGCCGCCAGAGGGCTTCCAACTCGCCCAACCAGGTGGTCAGGTCCGGCGGGGTGACCTCGGGACGGCGGAGCAGGAGAAACGCCGCCAGGGCGAGGCGGTCCTCCTCCCACTGGGTGGGCAGCGCGGGCAGGTCACGCAGGCGCGCGGTCAGGGTCGCCAGCACGGCGAGTAACTCCACACGGGTCAGGGCGGGATGCTGGGCCAGCCGCGCGGCCACGTCCGCCCCATGCGCCAGAGCGTGCAACCATCCCAGCCCGTCCACCCAGTCCCGCAGGTCACGCTCCTGGACGTACCACCTGGCCCACGCCCCCTGCCAGGTGCGGAGGGACGCCGCCCCCAGACGCCGCACACGGGCATCCCGGGCGAGCACCTCGGCCAACACTAGGGCCGCGAAGGACCGGGCCTGCACCTCGGGGGCGGCGAGCAGGTGACTGGCCCGCTCCCCCACGTCCTCCAGGTACTCGTCCAACCGCCCGGAGGTCAGCCACGTCGCCAGAGCGGCGTAGGCCCACTCGTCCCGTGCCGTGGCCTCCGGCGAGGCCAGCAGCGTGAAGGCCGCACCGACGAGCGAGGGAAGATCGGCGCCGTCCGGCAGGGTGAACCCGGCCTTCCTCAGCGCGTCCCAATCGACTAGGTTCATGACCTTCAGCCTCCCATGTTGGCCTTCAACTGTCATCGCCCCGCTTGAGGAAACACGCTTTTAATGACCTGCACGGTCACCGCCACATCAGAAGCAGCCCATTCCCGATCTGCGGAGAGCGTGGGCAGGCCGAGGCGTTGTGTCAGGCGAGGCGGGACCAATCACTGAGGAAAAACCCAGCGCCGCGCGTCACCCGAAGAGGTCGGGTTGCCTTCGACTGGCGGGAGGTGCCCGAGGACGTGGGCGTGAGCGTGCCGAGCGGAGGCGGGTCCGTCCGGCCACGCCCCAGCCCGAGGAGCCCAGGCCCGTCGTCCCCTCTCTGCCCGGACCATGAGCTTCGGATGAGTCAGCGGAAGAGGTTCTTCGGCCTGCGGCTCAGGCTGGTGGAGAAGTTGCTGAACTTCAGCGCACCGAAAAGCCCATCCCCGCACCGGTACCCAGCGGCATACTTCCCCTCCAATGAACGGGAAGGGGGGCGTCCACCTTCTGAAAAACGGACGTGCGAGCGGGTTGGGTGTCGGCTCCCGACTGGTTCGAGTCCAGTCACCTGCCCCCGTCGAAAGCGAGAACCGCTGAGGTTCTTGCTTTCATCCTTCGTTCTCTCTCGGTACGGGCGCCTGCCTGATGGTCCACGACTTGCCGGAGGCCGACCGCTTCCGGGGCCGGTTGACCAGGCGTCCGGCGTGTGCAGAGCAGCCACTTCGAGCGTTGCAGGCCAGCTCAGGCGTACACGAGGCAGCCCCGCGCCTTGAGCCGCTCGAACACCGGGGGCAACTCCGTCAGCCGGTTCCACCGAACGTCCAGCTTTTCCAGGTTGGGCAGGAAGGCCAGGGCCTCGGGCAGGGTGGACAGAGCATTCGCCCGGAGGTCCAGAAAGCGCAACTGCGTCAACTTCCCGACGGACTGCGGGAGGGCCGTGAGCTGGTTGAAGCGCAGGTCGAGTTCTGCAAGGGCCACGAGATCACCGAGGCTCTCCGGGAGGGTGACGAGTTGATTGCCTTGCAGCATGACCTTCTCCAGACGCGCGCACCTCCTCAGGGCTTCGGGCAGGTGCTGGAGTTGGTTTTTCATGACGTGCAGCTCTCGAAGCTGGCTGCAATCGCCGAGGGCGTCGGGCAGCGAGGTCAAGGCATTGTTGTATGCGCGGAACTCGACGAGGCTCTCCAGTTCGCCGAGCCACTCGGGCAGGGCCGTGAAGGTGTTGTCCGTGATGTTCAGGTACGCCAGGTGGCTCAGATGCCGAATGGAGGCGGGGAGACGGGTCAGCCGGTTGTTGCTGAGATAAAGGAACTCCAGCTTTGGGAGGGAGGCGAAGACCTCGGGCAGCGCCTCCAGCCGGTTGTGGCCCAGGTCGAGCATGCCCAATTCGGTCAACCGCCCGAGGTCCTCGGAAAGCTCTTCGAGGTGGTTGCCGGACAGGTTGAGCGTGTGCAGCCGCGTGAACTCCCACAGCCAGGCCGGCACATCCGCCAGGTCATTGTCGTACACGCTGAACACTCGGGCGTCCACGCAGCGCCGCAGGGTCTCCGGCAACGCCTTCAGGTGCGAGCTGTTAAGATTAATATGGTCGGTCACGAATTCCGGTTGAGCCTGGAGGGCGGCCAGCAAGTCGTGGCCCCGGTGATGTGGGGTGTGCTGATGCAGGAGTGAGGTCATTGAGGGAGGGGCTGGGGAGGTCGAGCGGGACATGGGCCACTGTACCCGACGGTCGGGAGACGCTGGGCGCAGTTGAGCGGCAGCTCTGGATGACACACGCCGGTCGAGAACCCTTTCGCCACCAAAAGTTTGTTCACGTTCTTGGAGAAAAACAACGTTCGGTGTGAGACTCCTCGGGCTTACGTGGCAAGGCATGGAGGTAGCGCCGTGCAGCCGCGTCGCTTCGCAGTTCCACGACAGACAGATGCGGGAACGTGCGGAGTTGTTCCAGTTGCTGCTGTGCCAGCTTCGGGAACGCCCAGATGAACGACAGGAACTCGCGGTTCAGGGGCTCACGCCCGAGGTCCTTCCGGTCCGGTCGGCGATGGTAATGCTCCAGGAAATCCTTCCAAAATCACCCGCCCCCTTGCGAGGGTCGGGCACACTGGAGGGAAAGTATGGGGAAGCAACGGAAAAACTGGCCGACGGACACCAAGGAGCAGATCGTCCTGGC